>WREK01000001.1 GCA_009779355.1 Betaproteobacteria bacterium
ACGTCGAAGGGTGGGGTGGGGGGGGAGGTGGGGGGGGCGGGGGGTGGGGGGGGGGGGGGGGGGGGGGGGGGGGAGCAATTGTCATACTTTCAGCTAGTGATTTTGATGTTGTTGGTATCTTTACCAGAGGCATGATAATTCCAGTCAGCAATGACTATAATTGCAGTGCAGCACAAGTAGTTACCGTCATTGTTTGCAATAAGGAGAAATTAACGAATGGGCACCCTCAGCAAAGATCAGGCAATTTCTTGGGAAGAAGGCATCATCCTGATCGACGAATCAGAAAAGTCTGGCGGCGTTGTTAGCAGTGTCGATCTTGGGCACTCTGTTTTTCACCGCCTGCGCCACCCTGTTATGGGTGAGATTGGCGTCCTCAACTCGTCCGGGGGGACTGGTTTAATGGTCAGGTTCTGACCTTGTTGGTGGCGGGGTTGGGTGCTTGCCAACCCCGTTTTCTGGAGATTTCGCACTGCTGGGTTGTCGTTCCTGACAACCCTTTTTATAGTTCATCTATCTAGTAAGTTTTGACTAGAAACGGGAGGGTGAATGAACGAACGAGTTTTGGTGCTCCGGGACGCTGTTGTAAAAATCACACAGATGCTTTCTGGGCAGGGTATCCAAGTCACGCAGCGCGGCATCAGTGCCTATGTGAAGTCCGACCGCGAGGGCAGACCGATCCAGGTCAATCTGCCCTACTTGCCCGACAACGCCACCGAAGAGTTGTGCATGGCGATTCAGGGCTTCTTGGATCACGAGGTCGCGCACATTCTGTTTACTGACTTTGCCCTGATGAACACGGCGGGAAATCAGAGCCTGCACCAGATGGTGAACGCGCTTGAAGATCCTCGCATCGAGAAGTGCATGGCGCGGAAGTTTGCCGGCTCCGCGCACAACCTGTCCGTGACGGGCAAGTTCTTCCTCGACAAATACACGGTTCCGATGATGAAGGAGGCCGCTGCTGAAGGTGATGCCAGCAAAGTCATTGGCATTCTGATGGTGCCGCTGATTCGGGCCATGTCGGGGCAGTTCATCTTCAAAGAATTCATGAGGGACAAGATGCACATTGTCCAGGTCGTCTACGACAAGATTGCCGACCTGGAGCCGAAGATCGAAGCTGCCAGCAGCACCCGCGACTGCATCGAGCTGGCAAAAGAGATTGAGGCCCGGTTGCGTGACAAGAGCGAGGGCAAAAAGGGCAAGAGCAAGGGCGGCAGCAAAGAGAAAGGCGATAGCAAGAAGGGCGAGGTCAAGTCCAGCAAGACGCCAACAGGCAAACCAGAGGATGAGGACAAACCGTCAAAACCGGAGTCTGAAAAAGAGGACGAGGGTGATGGTGAGGACGAAGAAAAGGAAAAACCCGAAAGCGAGGAACCCGAGCCGGAAGCCGAACCCGACGAAACCAAGCCAGAAGCCGACGATGAGGACAAAAGTGAGCCGAGCGAAAAGGAAACCCCGGATGCCGAAGAGGGTGAAGAGGAAGCCGGTGGCGAAGAAGGCGAAGCTCTTGGCCGTGATAGCGATGGTGGGGATGATGGCGCTGGCGACGATGACGAGGAGGGGGATTTAGCCGAAAGCACCGCAGCTATTTGGGAGGCCATCGACAAGAACAGCTTCGATGCCTCGATGAGTGAGTTGATCTCGAATGCCGCCAGTGACGCCGCAAAAGAATCGCCCTACCTGATCTACACGAAGGAAATGGACAGGGTTGAGCCGCTGCGCGTCGGCAAGAAATACGAATCGAACATGTTGGCCGATCTTGCCGATAATGTGGATCATATGGTCGGGCCACTCCAAAAAGATCTCGAACGCGCCATCGCCGCTCGGTCGTTGGCGACGTGGGAATCTGGAAAGCGGTCAGGGCGGCTGCACGCGGCCAATCTATCGCGTCTGGCGACTGGAGACGGTCGCGTGTTCCGCAAACGGCACGAGACTACAAGCAAGGATGTGGCTGTCAGCTTGGTGATCGACTGTTCAGGCTCAATGGATGGCGAGAAGATTCATCTGGCGACGCAATCCGCCTACGCGCTGACGCAAGTTCTCGAACGTATCGGCATCAATCACGAAGTCATCGCCTTCACAACTGGCGCATTGGTCGCCGACAGGGGTGTGTTGGACGCCGAAACGAGCAAAATCGGCCGCAATTTCACGCGGATCGAATCACTCTACATGCCTGTTCTCAAGGGCTTCAATGAGCGCCTAAAGACGGAAACACGCGAGCGATTCGGTTGGCTGCCCAACTCCAGCATTCTGAGCAACAATGTCGATGGCGAATGCGTTGAGATTGCGGCCCGGCGTCTGTTGTGTCGCCGCGAAAGCGGCAAGGTGATGATTGTGCTATCTGACGGACATCCATGCGCACGCGGCGATGCAGCAGCCATGCGGGCGCACTTGAAGAAGGTTGTGGCTGACGTTGAAAAAGCTGGCGTCAGGGTGGTTGGCATCGGTATTCAGTCCAAAGATGTCACTGATTTCTATCCAAAGAACACAGTCATCAACAACGTGTCAGAACTGCCGGATCGGGTCATCAAAGAGCTTCGTCACTTGCTCGTCCGGTAGTTTTGGCAAGTTGCGAATCTAGTAAGTGGTGACTAGAATTTCCTGGGGTGATGGTTTACTATGTGTATTGTCGTAGAGGGTATCTACATATTTTTATAGTAAGTGTTTAGGAGAAAATATGTCCGAGAGAATTAAGTGCGAGTTATGCGGTGCGATGGAGCACTCTATTCAGAAGCACCTGAAGGCCAACCACCCAGAAGTCACTGTCGAGCAATACATCCAGAAATTTCCGGGCGCTCCGCTGATGTCCGAGAAGGCCAAAGAACTGCTGGCGAAGAAGCGAACTGAAAAGATCGCGGCAGAGCAAGGAAGTAAGGTTGAAATGGCCGGCACTGGTGCCGCTCTTGCTTCCGTCACGACGCTGGTGCCGAATGGTTCGGTGGTCAAAAGGATGCTGCACGAGGTTTTCAACCTCGGTTCGGCAAAGGCCGCGAAGTCGGAGAGAGGTGAGCCGATCCCCATTTCCGCAATTGCTAACCCGACGCACCCCGACATGGTGCCGACCATTACGGACAATTATGTTTATGACATTGATGAGTTGAAGAACGTCATCCTGGCGCTTGAGTTGGGCATTCCAACTTACGTATGGGGCCACAAAGGGTCGGGTAAGTCCGAACTGTTTGAGCAGATCGCCGCCCGCACTGGACGGGGTTTCATGCGCGTCCAGCACACGGTCAATACCGAAGAAAGTCATGTCATTGGACAATGGACGGTGCGCGATAGTCAGACCGTGTTCGAGCTTGGACCACTACCGCTGGCGATGATAAATGGTTGGATGTATTGCGCCGACGAATACGACTTCGCGCTGCCGTCCGTGCTGTCTGTTTACCAAGCGGTGCTTGAAGGCAAGGCGCTGGTCATCAAGGAGGCGGACGCCGGCAAGCGCATCGTTAAGCCGCATCCGAATTTTCGTTTCGTGGCGACGGGCAACACCAATGGTTCTGGCGACGAGACGGGGTTGTATCAAGGAACAAACATTCAGAACGCGGCCAACTACGACCGCTTCGGCATGGTGATTCACAAGCAATACATGAAGAAGCAGGCTGAGTCACTGATTCTCCAGAATCACATCGGGGTTCCCGAAGAGGACGCGAACAAGATGGTTGAGTTTGCCAGTCTTGTCCGCGAAGCCTACGACGGCGCCAAGATTTGCGACGTGATTTCGCCGCGCACATTGATTTACGCCACCAAGATCGGCATCAAGCGTGGCTCGTATCGTAAGGGAATCACACTATCTTTCACCAACAAGCTGTCGAAGGTGGATCGTGAGGTTGTCGATGGTCTGGCACAGAGAATCTTCGGCTGATGAATACCATGACCATGAGCCGTGAGGAGATTGGCGACTATTACGCCAAAAACACCGGAATGATTCATCAAGTGGCCGTCAAGGGCTTTAAGCGTCTCCAAGCTATCGGAGCTGCCATCGAGTATGAGGATGTCGTCCAAGAACTGACGGAGACTTTCATTAAGTCCTACGACCTGTTTGATGCCTCGCTTGGCATGAAGTTCTCAACCTACTTCATGCGCTCGGCATTCAATAGGGTGAATGCCATCGTCGAACACTATGAACTTGAGCGTGTCGGCATCAAGACCACGCGCTCCAAGATGAACAACCAATGGAAAGGGCGACGGACGCGAGTGCACGCCGGCACGTCCTCGGTTGAGGAAATGTCCAGTCGCAACAGTGAAGATGGCGGTGTCGAGGTCATGGCGCTGCCGTCTGGTGGCGCGTCGCCAGAGCAAATCGTCGAGATTGGACAAAGAATCAGGGAAATGATGAGTTGTCTGTCGCCGGTCGCGGCGAAGCTGGTTGAAATGACGCTCAATCCGCCTGAGTTTGTGGAGCGCGAATTGCGTGCGAACCAAGCCAACAGCGAATTCGCACGCGCCAACAATCTGCGACGGCGCTGCCGCAGCGCGCCAACACTGCCCTACGTCGCCTTCTTGATGGAAAAGACGAGCGGCATTCCGGTCGTCTTGCTTAAACAGGCAAGAAAAGAGGCGGTCGATTTCGTCAGGAGGCACTTCTAATGGAAAAGCCGATCAATGCGCCTGGCTGCTTCGCCGCCGCGAGCGTTTTCAGCCGCGATTCCGACGTTTGTAACATCTGCTGTGCCATGAGCGAGTGCGCTCAGGCGTCGCTGGAAACACTACAAGCCATTCGCGGCATCATCAATGTGAGCGACCTGCTGGCGCGTCACGAACAAGCCAAAAAGATTGCCCGCAAAGCGATGCAGGAGCGCGACGCGGAAGCTGCCGCTGCGCTGCCGCCGGGCAACATCCAACCGCCGCTGATGCGCGCTGTGGAGCGCCAGACCAAGGTTGCCGTGATGAAGATTGAGGCTTCTGCCGACGACGAGCGAATCATCGCCACGCTGCCCGTGAAGCTGCAAAAGATCGCCATCACGCTGTGTAGCAAGGGTGTCTTGCAGGGCATGAAGAAAGGGCTAATAGAAGGGCGCAATGTGCTTGCTGAGAGTAAGCCAAGCTGGTTGAGCGTTGCTCTGACACATCTTGTCGCTGGTGGCTTTGCGAGAAGAGAACTGCGTGAAGCGATGAACAAGGCGCTTGGATGGGAAACAAGCTCGTCGGCGCCGCACGTCTCGATGGCGATAGCGATCTTCACTGCCTTTGGTCTGGCGAAGGAAGTCGAAGGGCGCATCGTCCCCGAAGTTTGGCACTAAGGAGAAAGAATGAGTTTGAATCATGCGTTGTCCGCGAGAAGCGACTTTTCGATTGGCGAGTCCATGCTGCAAGTGGGCCACCTGGTTGAGAAAGCCGTCGAACTCGGCTACGAATCGGTGGCGCTAGTCGACACCATGTCGCTTCACGCGCTGGTGGAATTCACCAATGCGGCCAAGAAAAAGGGCATCAAGCCCATCATCGGCTGCCGCCTGCGGGTCTATGACGATCCAACCTACCGCAAGCCATCAAAAGCCAGCGGGGAGAAGGAAAAACCCAATTCGTTCTACATGCTCAAGGCATGGGTGACGGAGGAGGCCGGCATCAAGAGCCTCCTGAAGCTGCTGTCGCGGGCAAATTCGGAAGAGTGCTTCTACTACCACTCCCGCTGCGGCCTGGACGACGTGATGAAGCTGGAGGGCGTCGTGATCGGCACCGGCGACCTATTCAGCGTGTTTCATCACGACCGCCACGAGGAGATCGTGCTGCGTCTCGCCGGGAAATTTCAGGTGATGGCCGAACTGGTGCCAATCGACACACCGCTGTTCGACACGCTCAATGCTAAGGTCATTGCGCTACTGAACAAGGGCCATGAAAACGTCGCGCCGCTTGTCACCTATCCAACCTTCTACGCGGACGACGGCGATGCTGCCACGCTGGAGGTGCTGAACTGCATCACGACCAATACGCAGATGGATGTGGCGTATCGTTCAAAGCAGTTCGTCAAGGACTTCTTTTTTCAGGAGCCATCGCACCTGATTGAGCGCGTCAAAGGCGCAGCGAAGCGTTTGGCGCTATATGACCGCATCGCGCCGGTCTGCGACTGGACAGAGGGTCTTAGGAATATCCAGATGCTTGCCGACGCTTGCGCCTACGAATTCAAGAAGCAGAGCGTGTGTCTGCCGAAAATGGCGGAAAACGAGTTTATGACGCTCGGCAAGAAGTGTCTGGAAGGCTGGAAGAGGCGCTTCACCAACCCGGTTCTTGGCTATCTGCCACCGGCGAGCGCGATGCCCGAATACCAGGCGCGGCTGCAATACGAATTGAGCGTCCTCAAGAATATGGGGTTCTCTGGCTACTTTCTGCTGGTCGAGAATCTGGTCACATGGGCCAAGAACAATGGCGTGTCGGTTGGTCCGGGCCGTGGTTCAGTCGGCGGCTCGCTTGTCGCCTACCTGCTCGGTATCACCGACGTTGATCCAATCCGCTTTGGTCTTTTGTTCGAGCGATTCATCAACCCGGAGCGCCTGGACTTGCCCGATGCCGACCTTGACTTCATGTCGTCCAAGCGCCATCTGGTTGTCGAATACCTGACAGAGAAATATGGCAGCAGCCATGTTGCCGGCATCTCGAACTATTCTACTTTGGCGTCGGCTTCTGCATTGCGCGACGCCGGGCGCATGTATGGCTTGTCGGGCCTCGATCTCGCCTGCACCAAGCTGGTGCCAAAAGAACACGGCCAAAGCTGCACTCTGACTGAGGCGGCCAAGGTTGTCCCGGAAATTGAAAAGTTCAAGGGCGAACACGCCGACATCTGGAATCACGCCATCAAACTCGAAGGCGCCATGCGAAGCTTTGGGCAGCACGCTGCGGGCGTCATCGTGGCGGGTGAGCCGCTGATTGAACGCGCTGTTGTGGAGACACGCGCCGGATCGCCAGTGGTGAATTGGGACAAGCGATCCGTTGAGGATTGGGGTCTGATCAAGATGGATTTGCTTGGCCTTTCCACGCTGGATGCGCTGGAGATCGCCAAGCAATACGTTCGTGAGCGACATGGCGCGGAGATCGACTATCTCAAACTGCCGCTCGAAGAACAGGCGGTTATGGAAGCGTTCGGGCGTGGCGACACGACGGGCGTTTTCCAATTCGAGAGTGGCGGTATGAAGAACCTGCTGCGTAACCTTGCAAAAGGCGGGCCGCTGTCGTTTGAGGACATTGCTGCTGCCACCGCGCTCTACCGTCCTGGGCCGATGGATTCTGGACTGATGGATGACTTCGTAGCGATCAAGCAAGGCTACAAGACGGTGCACTACGATCATCCAAATCTTGAGAACGCCTTGAGGGACACCTATGGCGTTGTCGTCTATCAGGAGCAGGTCATGCAGGCGGCGGTCGATCTGGCCGGTTTTACCCGCGCCGAAGCGGACGGGCTTCGCAAGGCGATGGGCAAGAAGGACAAGGATAAGATGGCTGAAATGCGCCAGAAGTGGGTTGATGGTTGCAAGACAACCTCTGCCATGAGCGAAGGCAGGGCGGGTGCGCTGTTCGACAAGATTGAAATGTTTGCCGGATACGGCTTCAACAAAAGTCACGCCGTCGAATACTCCATCATTTCCGTCTGGACGATGTGGGTGCGTGTTCATTACCCCGCCGAATACTTTGCCGCCTGCATGAGCATCGTCAAGGAGGACAAGTTGCCCGGTCTGGTCGCGGATGCGCGGGAATGTGGCATCGAGGTGCTGCCGCCGGACATCAACCTGTCCTGCGAGCGCTTCACCATCCCGGACGATAAGCACATTCTGGCGCCGTTCTCAGCGGTCAAGGGCATCTCCGAAAACACAGCCCTGCGGATCGTGGAGTTGCGCGAGCGAAACCGCGACTGGAAGGTCGTGCGCGTCAAGAGAAAGCGCGACGGCACGACCGGGGACGTGTTTGGTATGGATGAGGCGGCGACGGTCAAGGGACGCTTCGACAGCTTCGAGGAATTCGCTACCGCTGCTGCGCAACCTGGCTCCAAGGTAAATTCGGCAGCCGTCGCAAACATGGACAAGGTGGGCGCATTCGCGGGCGTTATGCCGGGTTCGCTGTCTGCGCGTCATCCAGATCGGCGCAAGGATCAGACGGAACTGATGCCGGGATTGATCATCGACGCCGTGAAGGCTGATCGGCAGACAGACGTTTCGGAGAAGTTTCTGCGGGCGAAGATCATCACGATGGCACAGGAATACAAGAAGTGCGAGGACTGTGATCTGGCGGGCAAGGCGCATCCGACCGTTCGCTGCAAGGCGACAGTCAAGTTCATGGTGGTCACGGACTGTCCGACATGGGAAGAAGAAAAGAAGGATCAGCTTTTGACTGGCGAAGCTGCTGACTTCATCAAGGTAGCGATCAAGGATGCTGGTTTGAACGTTGTGGATGGGTATTACACGACGCTGGTGAAGGCCAAAAAGACCGACAAGTTTCTGACCAACGCACAACTGAATGGCTGCAAGAAATTCATCGGGCGCGAACTGGAGTTGATCAAACCGTCAGTGATCGTGGCGTTGGGTTCCGCTACCATCAAACACTTCATTCCCGGCGCGAAACCACAAGAGCTTGTTGGTAAGGCGATCTACGATCCGAAGCTGGACGCGACGATTATTTGTGGCATCAACGCTGCGCAGTGCATCTTTGACCCGGCAAAGGCCGACATTTTGACGGAGGTGTTCAACAGTGTAGCCGAAATTCTCAGTTAGGCAGTCTGCGAAGTCTAGTAAATCCTTACTAGACTTCCTGTGACTGACGCTTACTATCAACAGCAGTAATTCAGTAATTCTGCAATTCTGCAATTCAACAAGAAGGAGTCAGTGAAATGGCAAACCCGAATATCGACGACGAAGAACTAGAAGCTTTGATGGCAGAGCTGGAGGCTCAAAGCGAGGAAATTGCAGCCGCGCAGAAGGCGGCAGCAGAGACTCCAGCCAGCGAACCGGAGCCGGAGCTGGAGCCGGCAGCGGAAGAGACGGAGGCCGAACCCGAGCTGACGCCGGAGACTGTCGAGGCTGAAACCGTCGAAATGGCGAATGAAGCCGAAGCCGAGCCTGTTCCTGTCATGGCCGCTTCAGAAGAGCCGGAGCCGCGACGCCCAACTGAAACAATCAGTGTTGGCAACAACCTCCAGCACTACGTCGATGTTGATCAGTTCCGCACCGATACCTGCGTAACCGAGATCAATCTGGATCAGTGCATGATCGAACAGTCTGGATTGCGAGCCTACTATGGCGCTCTTGCCGCCCGCGCAGAAGCGCAGGCCGCCCGTGTGAAATCCAAGTTCGAGGTCGTTGAGGCGACGCTTTACGATCATCACCGCAAGGCTTTGGCCGCGACCGGAGAAAAGACCACGGAGAAGATGGTGGAAAACGCTGTCAAGCTCGATCCGCGCTGGCTCAAGGCGAAAAATCTGGTGATCGAGGCTGAAACCATCGCCAGCATCAACAAAAGTCTTGTCGAATCAATTAAAGACAGAAGGGACATGATTATCCAGCTTGGTGCCGACCGCCGCGACGAATACAAGGGCGCTGCCCGCGTCTTGGCAGAGCGAGGCGAGCGCGAAGAACTGCGCGAGCGAGCTATGCGAGCCATACAGAGTCGTGCCGCATGACGTAGGCAATCTTTCTTTTGAAACCGTAATCTAGTCAGAATTGACTATAATTTTTCTGCTGAAACGATGTAAGCAAGCGGTCTGATGGCAACGCCACTGGTCGCTTGTCCAAATCTAAAAGGCATCATCAAAGCAACCCAACTCTTGAAAGGAAAACAAATGGACGCTGCGAAACTGATGGAACTCATGAAGAGCAAGAAGCAGGCGCTCAAACAGCGGGGCAAAACGATCAAGCCCAACCCCGGCGCCAACCGCTACGTTCTGCTGCCGGGATGGCGCAAGGGCGAGGAACACGTCTGGTTCCACGATTTCGGCCAGCACTTCATCAAGGGTGTCGACAAGACGCTCCAAGCGATTTACGTCTGCGTCGACAAGACTTTCGGCAACGCCTGCCCGGTCTGCGAAGGCTTGAGCAAGGCCATCAAGATGACCCATGACGACGAAACCGTGGCTCTCTTGAAGGAGGCTGTGTCGAAGAGTTCCTTTTTGATGAATGTGCTGGCGCTGGACAGTGACGATCCCGCCACGCCGCAGATTCTCGAAGTGGGCAAAACGGTGTTCGGCCAGATCATCGACACGCTTGACCATTGGGGGGAAGGCGTATTCGACGCAACTGCGCCGCAAATCATCGTCATCAACCGCGAAGGCAAGGGTCTGAATACCGAGTATTCGACGCAAGCGAGTCCGAAGAAGCACACGCTGCCGAGTGGTGTCTTGTCCAAGCTCAACAATCTCGACGAATACGTTCGCCAGGAAAGCGAAGAGAAGCAGCGTCGCGCCATCGCCGCCATCAACAACGTCGCAGGTTTGCTGCCATCGCCGAAAGATGTGCCGGCGACCAAAGGTGTCACATTTGACGCTGGCGACGACGAACTGCGCAGTCTGGAAGCGCAGCGTAGCGCGACCGTCTCCAAGCCCTCTGCTGCCGACATCGCGCTTGATGACGAACTGGACGATCTCCTGAGTGGCCTGACCGGCACCGACAACTGACGCGGTTTCGGCAACAAGGAAGCCCGCTCGCAAGGCGGGCTTTTTTTAACAGGAGAGCCTTAATGGCAAAAGTTTTACTGATCGACGGCAACAGTTGGGGACACGCTGCCCATCACGCCACGAAACTCACGTCCGGCGAACTGCAAACGCAGGCTGTTTTTGGGTTTCTGAAAACGCTGCGTGACAAGAAGGCAGAACACCCGGGCTTCACGCCGCTCGTTCTCTGGGATGGGAGGGCGAAGTGGCGCTATGACATGCACCCGGCCTACAAATCGAACCGCGACAATGATCCGAAGAAGGTCGCCGAGCGCGAGCATTACAAGGCGCAGCGCCCCTATATCGCCCGCTGTCTTGAACATCTCGACGTTCGGCAAATGAGCGCACCGACACACGAAGCCGATGACCTGGCCGGCTACATGGTCGCCAAGCTGACCGCGCAACCGGGCAATGAAATCATCCTCTCGACGGGCGACATGGACTGGATTCAGTTGGTGCGCCCGAACGTGACCTGGATGGATCATCGCAACGACGCCAAGGTCGTGACCGTTGGCAACCTCATGGACAAGACTGGCTTCCCGACCCCGTATGCCTTTCTCGAAGGGAAGTGCTTGACGGGCGACAGCTCTGACGTGATTCCCGGCGTCGGTGGTATCGGCGACAAGGGAGCGCCAGAGTTCATCGCTGAGTTCGGTAGCGTTCGCAAGTTTTGGCAGCGTTGTGACAGTGGGGAATTTGCACCCAAAAGAAAAGCGCATTGCAATCTCGCAAGCCCGGAAGGTCGGGCGGCGTTCAAGCGCAATTTCCGCCTCATGCAACTGCTCAAGGTGGCAGCGCCCGACCAAAAGGATGTGCGCGTCACGCCGGGAAAATTTGACGCGGACAAACTCGCCGAGGTTTTCGAGGAACTGGCGTTCACGTCGATTCTGCGCACCTTGGACAACTTTATCAAACCCTTCAAAGGACACTGAAAATGAAGCAATTCCTCAAGGCGCTCTGGTGCGAACTACTCCAACACGCATACATGTGGATGGCAATTGTCGCCAGTTTGTTTGGCGCATGGACGCTTGCCTTTCCACTCGTGATGTTGGCCTTCTACGACAAGCTGGATTCGATCTTGAAGGAGATCCGCGATAGATCCACAACCGTTACCGTCGAACGGATTGTGTTCGACAAATCTTCTGGCGTCATCGCGCAGGACGAACGGGATATTGTCTTTGCCAAGAAGGAGGCTTGATGATGGGTGATCTTGCGGACTTCGCAGCAAAACTGGACAAAGAACTTGGTCGCGTCGAACACGATTTTGGCATCAAGACTTGGCTCTCGACTGGCTTCCCGCCGCTTGATGAAGCCTTGAGTGGAAAACTGGTTGGCGGCGGTATGCCGTGTGGCCGCATCGTTGAAATCTTTGGCCCGTCGTCGTGCGGTAAGACCGCCATTTCGACGAAGGTGATGGCTGCTGCGCAACAGGCTGGTGGCTTCGCCATGTTCATGGATCACGAACGCTCGTTCGAGCCAGTGCTGGCAACGCAACTTGGTCTTGACACGACTCGCGGACGGTTCTTTCATGAGGTGCCTGAAACATTTGAGAGTTCTATTACGCAGGCACTCAAGACTTGCAAGGCCGCCCGCGAACAGAAGGTCATTGCCGACGATGCGCCAATTGTTGTGGTGTTCGATTCGCTCGCTGCAATGGTGCCGAAGAGCAAGATGGCGAAGGAGATCGACGAGCAGGGCATGAATGATTCGTTGGCCCTTGCGAAAGCGACAAGCTCTGTGTTCCCGGCGCTGGCCGTCTTTGCGGAAAAACTCAACGTGCTGGTGCTGGTGCTGAACCAGATGCGCCTCAAGCCCGGAGTGGTTTATGGCGATCCAACCACCACACCCGGCGGTGAGGCTCCGCGCTACTACGCATCCATTCGCATTCAGCTTGGCGCCAAACGCATTGTTGAAGGCACTGGCGACGACAAGAAGATGCTTGGGCAGGAGATCACGGCAAACTGCATCAAGAACAAGGTCAGTAGGCCGTTCATGCGGGCGAAGTGGGAATTTCGCTTCCGTGAGGATGGCACCGGCTACTTTGACGTAGTTAGCTCGCTGCTGGACTTCCTCGTTGATCGTGGCGTTATTGCCTCGTCTGGCCCTCGCGTTACCTGGACGGATGGTAAGAGCTATTTCAAAAAACAACTCGTCGCCAAAATCGAGGAAGAAACTGATGGCTACGAACAGTTGAAAGCGCTGTTGCCTAAATAACCCAAATGACTGCTCCCCTATAATTTGATTGCATTCACTGTAGGGGAGCAATCATGAATTTTCGCGTTATTGGCTTTATCCCGCCCATAATTGGCACAGAAGGCGAATTTAATACGTTTCGCTTGGGAGGCTTTTACCACAAGAATCTTTCCATTGGAGAAACTGTGCTTCTCCTGAATGAGAAAGAGAAAATGGTTTTCGGTCGGGCAACGGTTCAAAGAATTGGGTTTGGAAAGCTTGGTGAAATGTTGGCGCTTCATGCGGCAACAAACCATACCGAGATTGGCAACGATTCAGAAACGGCGTCCGAAAGGTTGGGTGAAACAATCCGCCGCATTTATGGGCCGCATATTGCTACACCCAACAAGAAAACGACGGTGATTTTCATGAAGAGGACTGAATGAGTATTGGCATTGACGATACATTTAAATTCGGCAAACACAAGGGAAAGACATTTGCCGAAGTGATGCTGATCTCGGACGGGCCGGGCTGGTGCGCTTGGCTCCGCTCCGAAAAGAAGAAAACCTCGGGCGTCACTGGCTTCAGCAAGGAGGCCAACGACGTGATCGACGAGGCGATCCGCAACGACAGATACCTGCGGTCGAAGTTCCAGATCGAAAACATGACGCCGACCGATCTTGAGAAGGCAATCAAGCGTCAGGTCGATGCAGCGGCCAAAGCAGCGGCAGAGGAAGAAAGAGCCGTTGCGGTGCGTGATCTCGCCTATGCCGGCCAGTGGGGAGCGTGGTGACATGCCGAAGATCGTGTCTCGACGCCGACATGAGCGCAACGGCAAGTTCTACGGCCTCTGGCTGGAGTTCGACAGCGGCGAAAAGCTCTATGTTGCCTACCGCAAGGGCGTTGGACTTCGCACCACGGGCTACTTCCAAAAGACAAATTCCTGGTGCATCGACACCATGACGCTCAACCACGCCACCGCTACGGGCGTGAAGTGGATCGCGGTCATCCACGATGTAGGCAAAGGGACGCGACACTATTACTCGACGCCCATCGAGGATTTTTACGGCCCGCGCTCCGGGGTTCATAGCGAAGGCAGCACCAGACAGCGGTTCTTGCCACGCGCCTTCTGGCTGAACAATCCCTACACTGATCCAGAGTTGATCGAAAAGAAGGTCAAGATCGCCGGGCGTGTTGCCAGAAAAATATAGTAAATCCTGACTATAATCAGTAGACTTGCGGTTATCGCATCACAAATCAGGGAGAATCAATGACATTGACAACCGCCATGCTGTGTATGGCATTGAACATCTACCATGAATCTAGGGGAGAGCCGCTTGGCGGCCAACATGCTGTGGCGCAAGTAACCTTCAACCGCGCTGGCCGTGACCCGGACAGGGTGTGCGAGGAAGTGTTCAAGCCAAAGCAATTTTCGTGGGCCAACAAGCTGACAGCGGCAAAGGGGGTGGAGCGCGAGCGTTTGGCGCTGCACTATATGCCGAAAGACAAGAAGGCGTGGAATGTCGCTAGAGGCATCGCGTATCATACAATCAACGGCAATGTCGCTGACTTTACGAATGGTGCCAAGTTCTACCACGCCAATACGGTGCGCCCAGTGTGGCGTCACGAGTTCAAGTTGGTTGCTGTCATCGGCAATCATTTTTTTTACACTGCGTAATCTAGTAAGGGTTTATTAGAATGAAAAAAGTCCAAGTGTGCACGTCTTGTGGATCGCCCAACGTCTCGGTTGACGCGAGCTTCCATCTGAACACCAAAGAGGTTGATCTCCACGATCAATGCTACTGCCGCAACTGCGATGGCGGGTGCAAGGTGGAAGAGGTCGAAGTTGAGGATGATTTCGACGCGAGGACGGATTTCTACTTGGAGAACGTCTATGTCTCCAAGCTGGAGAGTTTATGGGATACCGTTTCCAAAATGGTGGAGTGCGGCTGGCTTGATCAATACCGAGGACATGTCGGCTACGAGGATTTGGTTAATGCAATGGTTGAACTGAATTGTATCAACGCCAAGATTGCGAGGGTGTGATTGTGAAAAAAGTTCTTGTTTGCCAGATTTGTGGGTCGCCCCAAGTTTCCATCAGTCCAAATGTTTACAACAAACAGGACAGATACGAACACGCCATTTGTGCCAGTTGCTCAAGGCAACCAGACCCGGCAGTATGGGTCGAAGTGGATGACGACTTTGACACCTATTCGGATCGCTACGACTGGTCAAAAGACGAAAACAAGCACGTTGATGCTTATTTGATGAGTTTTGAGTTATCGGATGAGAACTTTTGGCACGAGGGTCGAGTTTTAACCGAAGATGAGGCTCGGTATATCAAAAGGTTGGAGGAATTAAGTCAAATGATTGTTGATGCAATGTGTTTCGGAACGCGCATTAGGGCCGAAGATTACAACAATTTGACAGAAGCGACGGATTACTTGGACAGCGTTCGCGCTGGACTTGATCATCACGAAGATGAGGAAGAATGAAAATGAAAGAAATTGAAGAATGGAGGGATGTGCCTGGTTATGAGAGGCTGTATCAAGTTTCAAACCAGGGCAGGGTTCGAGTGCTAGACCGGCACATTAGGTATCCGAGCGGCAAAACGCGCTTCAAGCCAGGCCACGAACTGAAGCCTCAAGCAATCGGAAAGCTCGGACACTTGAAAATCGTTCTTTACAAGAACTCCAACTCAAAAAGTCGCCTTGTTCATCACTTGGTTCTTGAAGCGTTTGTTGGCGCACGTCCTGACGGTATGGAGTGCTGTCACGGTGATGGCAATCCAATCAACAACAAAGTCGAAAATCTGCGATGGGATACGTCAGCGGCCAACAACGCTGACAAAACTCTGCACGGCACACAAAACACCGGCTCTAAGCATGGTTTAGCAAAGCTGGATGAATTTCGGGTGGCAGAAATTAAAAAACGACTCGATGCTGGCGAGAGTCAGCGAAGTATCGCTGTTTATTTTGGCATTCACCAAGTCAATGTAAGCAAAATCAATCGCGGCCTTCTCTGGTCGCATGTGGAAGGTTAATTATGCGCCCCTACGGCCTAATCGCTGATCTGCACCTTCATTCGTGGTCTGCCTTTTCCACGGTCAACGACGACGGCGTTAATTCCCGCCTGCGGATTCTCTTGAGTGAGATCGCTCGCTGCGCCAACGAAGTCAGAAAGGCTGGCGGCGATACCATCATCATCGCCGGCGATATGTTCCATGTGCGCGGCAGCGTTGCGCCATCCGTGCTGAACCCGACGATGGACGTGCTTCGCAAGTTGATTGGATTGGATTTTCGTTTTGTCGTTCTGGCTGGAAACCATGATCTTGAAGGAAAAGAAGCCAACCGGCTTGGTTCCGCCATTACCGCACTCGAAGGCGTTGGCTGCACGGTGGTTAATGAGATACTGGACGGTCTTGACTGCGTGCTGGTCCCCTGGATACAGGATGTCGGGCTTTTGAAGGTGCAGATCGAAACCATCGTCGCCAGCCGCAGTGACAGGGACGAAGTGGATTTGATCCTGCACGCGCCAATCGACGGCGTGATCCCCGGTCTGCCCGATCATGGCCTCGCGCCCGATTACCTTGGCACGCTTGGATTTCGCTCAGTCTATGCCGGCCACTACCACCATCACAAGGAGTTCGACGGTTCCATCTACTCCATCGGCGCGCTGGCCCATCACACATGGAGCGACATTGGCACGAAGGCGGGCTTTTTGATCGTTGGTGACGGCGGGCCAAGGTGGTTCAAGAGCCATGCGCCGGAATTTGTCGAAATCACCGCCGAAACCGATCCGGGAGAAATCCCGCTGCTGGCAGATGGCAACTATTGCAGGGCGAAGATCAACTCGACCAAGGTGAAGGACGTAGAGGAACTTCGTGCTTACCTGACTAGCTGTGGCGCAAAGGGCGTGGTCATTCTGGCGCAGAAAGAGGCGACCGCGACGGCCCGCGAGGGTGGGGCGACGATCAAAGCCGGCGCTTCGCTCGACGTGAGCGTTGCCGATTTCATCAAGGCGCAGGGCTACAGCAATCCCGAAAGGCTGGCCGTGCTGTGTCAGGACATTTTGAACGAAACAAAGGGTGCGGCATGAAGATCAACAAACTCTCCATCTCGAACTTCCTGACCATCGGCAGAGCCGACATCGAACTGGATGATCGTGGACTGCTCTTGATTCAGGGCGTCAATGACGACGACCCGTCTGCCGAATCCAACGGCGCTGGCAAGTCCTCTGTGGTCGATGCGCTGTGTTGGGGCATCTACGGAACAACCGCTCGCGGCGTGTCTGGTGACGCAGTGGTCAACAAGACGACCAAGAAGGATTGCTGCGTTCATATAACGATGACTGACTGCAACCAGCAATACCGCATCGTGCGCTGGCGCAAGGGAACGAACCACAAGAATAGCGTTTCTGTTTATGAGAAGGATTTGACGACCGGCGCCGAGATGGATCTGTCGAAGGGAACCGACAGAGAAACACAGGAGGTCATCGGCAAGGTGATGGGTTGTAGCCTCGACGTGTTCATGGCCGCCGTCTATGCGGGCCAGGAACGAATGCCCGATCTGCCGGGTATGACCGATAAGATGCTCAAGACGCTGATTGAGGAAGCTGCTGGCGTTGAAGTGCTGACCGAGGCTTATGCAACGGTTCGTGACCGCTACAACAGGCAGAAGTCCATTGTCGATGCGCTGGCGGCAACGCAAACCACCGCTATCGGCAACGGTGCGCGCCTGTCCAACGAGGTTGCGCAGTTGGAGGTCAACTCGGAAGATTTCGAGAAGGGTCGGCGGGATCGTGCGAAAGCCGAGCTTGCCAAGACGATCCCGATCAATGATGAAATCAGCCGCGCCACGACCGCGCTCAAGACATGGGACGAAGCCGCCAGCCGCGTCGATCTGGACAAGATCGACGCGAAACTCAAGGCGCACAAAACCGAAGAGGCTGAACGTAACAGGCTGGATACGATTGTCCGTGCGCTTGACATGCAGGTGGCGTCGGCCAAGTCGGCTGTCGCGCTCAAGAAGCGCGAAACGGACGCCGCAGAAGCGTCGCTCAAGAGCATCGAGGAGCAGATCGGCAAGCCGTGCGGTGAGTGTGGCAAGGTCTATTGCGAACACGACATGGAAGCGGCTCGCAAGGCTCGTCAGGAAACCATCGCCGAACTCAAGAAAACTCTGCTGACCGCCGCGAGTGAGGCAAAAGCGCTGGTTGCAAGGGCGAACGAAGCGCAAGAGAGCGCCGTGAAGTTCAAAGCGGGCATGACCGACGTGACCGCTGTGGCGCTGCGACAACGCGAATTGAGCAACCTGCTGAATTCGATTGATGCAAGTAAGCGCATGATCGAATCGAAGCGCAAGGACATCGAAAACATCAAGGCGGTTGCGAACGCAAAGTTAACCGAGACGAACCCCTGGACGAAGGCGGTTGAGTCGAAGCGTCAGGAAATCAGGCACAACGATGCGACACTCTCGGAGATGTCAGAACGTATCGGCAAGGCGGGCGAGGAACTGGAACTGCTGGCCGACGCGGTGAAGGTATTTGGCCCCGCCGGTGTTCGCGCCCACATCCTCGACACTGTGACGCCTTACCTGAACGATCGGACGCGGGATTATCTCGGTGCGTTGGCCGATGGGAACATTCACGCGACCTGGACGACGCTTGCCAAGACGGCGAAGGGTGAACTCAAGGAAAAATTCAACATCGGCGTGACCAACGACAAGGGCGCCGAGTCCTTCGCGGGTCTGTCTGGTGGCGAGAAGCGCAAGGTGCGACTGGCGACGGCAATGGCCTTGCAGGACATGGTGGCAAGTAGGGCAATCAAGCCTATCGACATCTTCGTCGCCGACGAGGTAGATCACGCTCTCGACGAAGCCGGCCTGGAGCGACTGATGGGCATTCTTGACCGCAAGGCCCGCGAGCGCGGCACTGTGCTGGTCATCAGCCACAACTCACTGTCTGACTGGATCGACTCCGTTATCACGGTGACAAAAGCTGCCGGCCTCGCTACGGTAAGCGGCGCGGTGGCGCGTGGATTTTGAATACCCGAATGGAATATAAGCAATGAGTGACACATTGGCCGACAGCCGAATTGAGCAGATTGTCGAGGAGATAAACGACAGGATCGCGGTGAGAAATCTCGCGGCGAGAAGAAATACGGGAGAAAACACCGACCACAACTCCGCTCGCTTTATGCTGACCGAATCCATCGTTCTCACAGTCAAGAAAGCAAACAAGCCTGATTACTCGAAGAAAGAGCATACGGGCGGCGAGGAGTTTATGGCGCTTCGCTGCTATGCAAGTAAGCGTGGCGGCTTGATCTACGTTTTCAGACCGCTGCAAGTGGCCGACTATGCGGAAATGGAAATGACGGAGAGTGCCGCTAAGAAGTCGCTGTCTGGCTTTGAGGCTTGGCTGAAAACCATCGTCGATTCCAGTCTCGACCGGGAATGCCGCGATGCGCAGAATGAAGCGTCGATTGAGGCCGAACGGGATAAGTTGATGGCTACCCGTGCCGAAGAATACGCCCATCTTGGGTTTGGAACATGGTGAGCAAGCTAAAGGAGAGACAAACATGACCAAAAAGGTAATCAATTTCAATATTTCCGCCGCTGATGATGATTTGATCCACAAGATTGTCCTTCGCTGCGAGGAGGCTGGCACAACGAAGCTGGAGGATCGTCTGACGCTCGAAATGGATATGGCAGCGTGCCACGCCAGCATTTGCAAGCTCGACCTCAGAGCCATGCTTGAGTGGAGGGGCAGCATGTTCGATCTAACCCATGACGTGCTTGGCATTCACAACCTTCTTGACCGCGAGACAGGAGGGTTCGAGACGGGCAACCCGTTTCGTCATCACTGGTGGCCGCGCTTTGCCGTAGTCGGGAGATGCCATGACGGACATTGAAATCTACCGCGCACTGCCGGAAGCCGAGCGCGAGCGTCTTGGCTTTGCTGCGTGGAAACACGAACGGCGTCAAGGCACACATGGGCCAGACTGTCATCGTTGGGGGTCAAGTCATTATGACTGTCTGCTGTCCGAGTATGACAAGCTCGATAGCAGCTATGGGCTTTTGGAGTATGAGTCTGTGGCGTTGAAGAAGAAAGCCGAGCGATATGAGCGCATTCGCACCCTCAACCCGCGTGAATACAGTGAGCTTTGGACGCGCCATATTTCGACAGGCGAGCGGTTTGACGACTTGGTTGACGCCAAGTTTGCAGAGGTTCGGAAGAATACAGAAATGCAGAAGCACAGAATTGCAGAAATGAGGAGATGAAGAGTGGCACTCATTGAAAACGCCGTCAGGGTCAAAGGCAAGACCGTAATCGACTTAAATGGCCCAAGTGGAAATGCCTATGCTTTGCTCTCAATCGCCCGGTATCACGCCAGAAAACTTGAACTGAACTGGCCGAAAATTGAGGCAGAAATGACCAGTGGCGACTTTCGACATCTTGTTGAGGCGTTCGACAAGCACTTTGGCGCGTTCATCGACCTGGCTCTGCCCGACGACTGGAGCGACTGCGAATGAAAATCATCGGCTGTGATCCAAGTTTACGCAACTTCGGCATCGTGACCGCCGATCTGAACATCGACACGATGGAGTTCAAGATTCAGGAAATGCGCCTGATCGAATCTGAGGACAATGCGAAGAAGGCCAAGACGGTTCGCAAGAACTCCGACGACCTGCGCCGCGCCAGAGCGCTGCATGAGGGCTTTGTGGCCGCTTGTCAGGGCGCGGGTATGGCGTTCATAGAAGTGCCGGTCGGCTCGCAATCCGCTCGCGCAATGGCATCCTACGGCATCTGTATCGGTGTCCTGGCGGCTTGCCCCGTGCCGATGATTCAACTGACTCCAACTGAGGTGAAGTTGGCAATGACTGGCGAGAAAACCGCCACGAAGGATGAAATGATCGAGGCTGCGGTAAAGGCTCACCCGGAGGCAAAGTGGCTGACCCGCAAGCTAGGCGGCAAACTTTCCCTTATCAGCAGCAACGAACACCTGGCCGACGCCACTGGTGCGATCATGGCTGGTCTGAAAACGGATGAATTCAGAGCGATTTTGGCAACCCTACGCTGCCTTCGGGCCGCCTGATCCATCTGGTCAGTGTTGACTACACTTAAGACATGACGCACGACACGAAAACGCTCATGATTCCAGCCAGCGTCCTTGAAACAACTCGTCGTTATTGCGACGATACGATTTTGCTGAAAATCGTAATTCACCCGCGTAGCGTGGCTGAGTTAGCTTGGATTGGCGAATCACTCAAGAAGAACAGCAACCGCCTTGTTGTGTTTCCTGACGGCAGCCCAATCATGCACCCGGCGAGTGAACGCCCGTCGCCCAAGATCGACGTGTTGCGAGCCAAAACAGACGTGCCTGTCGCGGTGGTCGATCACTGGTAGCCTTATATGGCGGTATAGTAAGCGTTTACTATAAAATCGCCATTCAAATTTACAACCACAACAACTAGGAGTATCAAAATGACGCCTGCGCGTTCATACGCAAAGGGCATCGGCGCCGCCATCGCTGATCGCACCATCAATCGCAAAATTACCGAGGCCGTGCCTCTCTACAAGAAGATCATCGAACTGCCACGACGGGATGATATGTCTCTGGACGATGAAGTGGCGGCATGGGCCAAGTCCAACGGTTTCATCATCGACGGCTACGACGTGCCGCATGGCGACGATCTGGTCGTCAAGGTTGTCCTCAATGTGGTCGGTCACATTCGCACGGAAGAATGGGCCGACGTTGCCGAGCGCGTGGCGCGTGGTTCTGCCTCGCTTGAGCCGCGTGGCTCTTCACTGCCCGGTCTGTCGCTGGCCGAAAGAGAATACGAGGACATGGCACACCATCTGCGCCAGGCGTCGATCCTGATGTCGGGGCGTCACCTGCAACATGGGGATGAAAACCAAGCAGGACGCAACATTGAAGTTTTTTGCAACTGCGCAACAAGCGCCACGAGCTTCTTGACGTTCTACCTGCTACTGAACGGTTCTGGCGTCGGTAGAAGCTACGATGACGCAATGATGGCGGTGGATTATAACTATCTGCCCGTCGTCGTTCCGGTCATCGACGCGACACATGCGGACATTCAAAGCGGCGAGATCCAGGCGCTCGATCTGCGCACTGCCAAGCATCTGTATGCCGGTCGCCGGATTCACGTTTTTGAGGTTCCCGACAGCCGCGAGGGTTGGGCAAAGGCGCTTGAGAAGATGGAGCTGATGGCGTTCAAACGCGATCTTCGTGACGATGTGCTACTGCTCGACTTCTCCAAAGTTCGCCCGCGTGGCGCTCCGATTATGGGAATGCAAGGACGGCCAGCTTCCGGCCCCGGCACCCTAATGACCGCCATTCGCAATGTTGCTGTCTTGCGCGACGCGGGCATGGCTCCGTGGCGTGCCGCGATGTATGCCGACCACTACCTTGCCGAGTGTGTCCTGGTTGGTGGCGCCCGTCGCGCTGCTCGCATGGCAATGAAGTTCTGGAAAGATGAAAGTGTGCTGGACTTCATTCGGGTTAAACGCGGCGGCTTTCTATGGTCGTCGAACAACAGCGTGATGGTGGATGCAGAGTTTTGGGACTATGTGAAGCGACCGATTCGCGGTAGCCGCGCCGAAGATCATGATCTGATCCGACATGCGAACGCTGTCTTTAACGCCATTTGCGAGGCCGCTTACCATGATGGCACCGGCGAACCCGGATTCATCAATGTTGACAAGCTGGCTTGGAATGACGATGGCGTCGAGGCGCTGGCTGATGGCAAATTCGCCGAATCCGAACGCTACAAGCTGGACGACAGCACCATCGAACTGACGAAGGCGCTCTACGAGGCTTGGCGCGGCGGGCAATATCAGGCCGGCGTTAACCCGTGCGCCGAAATTTCCATCAGTTCGCTTGGCGCCTACTGCACTATAGCCGACGTTGTTCCCTATCACGCCAACAACCAGTCTCCCGATCTATGGGATGCTGACGCAGAGAATGCCTTTCGCGTCGCTACACGGGCGCTGATTCGCACCAACACGATGAACAGTCTTTATGGCAAGGAAGTCGCCCGCACCAACCGCATCGGCGTTGGCATTACCGGCTTGCACGAGTGGGCTTGGGCGCGTTTCGGCTTTGGCTGGAAAGACATCGTGAATGAAGAAGCCTCGAAAGTCATGTGGCTGACCTTGAGCCGCTTCAAGCGTGCCGTGACGAGCGAGGCCCGCGACTACGCCCTGGCGTTGGGGATGGCTGTGCCGCATACCAACACGACAATAAAACCCGCAGGCACGACCAGTAAACTTTTCGGCCTCACTGAAGGCGCTCACCTTCCATCCATGCGCGAATACATCCGTTGGGTGCAGTTCCGCAACGATGATCCGCTGGTGGATGAGTATCGCGCCAAAGGCTACCCCGTCAAGAAGCTGCAAACCTACTCAGGCACCACCATCGTTGGCTTTCCGACGCAGCCGCTGATCTGCACCCTCGGCATGGGCGACAAGCTGGTGACGGCTGCCGAGGCGACGCCGGAAGAGCAATACGAATACCTGCGCCTTTTGGAGAAGTATTGGATTGTCGGCGTTGAAGAAGATGGTGTGACGGCGCTTGAGGATCGCGGCAATCAGATTTCTTTCACGCTGAAATACAACCCGGACGCCGTGAGCTTCAAGGCATTCAAGCAAACGCTGCTGGCGAACCAATCAACCGTCCGCTGCTGTTCCGTGATGCCGCAAACCGACACCTCAGCCTATGAATACGTTCCAGAGCAGGCGGTGGAGAAAAGTCACTACGAACTGATCTGCGCCGCCATCGCCGCGAACGACGCCGTGATCAAGGAGGATGTTGGTCTTGAGCATGTGGATTGCGCCTCTGGCGCTTGCCCGGTGTCATGGAACGAGAACGCAGAGGCGATGTCTGCTACTGCTTGAAAACTCTAGTAAGGGCTGACTATAATAAGGGGGCGGGCAAGCACCGCCCTTTTTCTTTGGAGAGCAAAAGCATGGGTATTAAAGTTAAGGTCATTGAGGACAGCATCAGCAGCGCCGGCATTCGGCTGACAACGCTGCAAGTGCGCTTCCCCCGGTTTGTTTTGCCGGAGTTCAATACTCACAGGGCATTTTCACGGAACTTCAGTTCCTCCCGCGCCATTCCGGTCAAGAAGATGATCGACATGGTTCGGACAGAGCCAGCAATGCCCGTTCATTGGGGCGAGAACCAGGCGGGGATGCAGGCAAGCAACGAGCTTGACAACTTTCAAAAGAAGCGTGCCGGAGATGCTTGGTGCCGTGCCGCGCAATGTGCCGCCAACTTCGCCGACAAGTTGATGGAGCTTGGTCTGCACAAGCAGGTTGCCAATCGCGTGATGGAGCCGTTCTTGATGGTTGATGGCATCGTGACGGCCACCGAGTTTGAGAACTTCTTCGAGTTGCGCTGCCACAAGGATGCGCAACCTGAGATTCAGTGTCTGGCGAACGAAATGCGCAATCAGATGGAACGCTCAAAGCCAAATCTGCTGCATTTTGGCGAATGGCACTTGCCCTACGTTACACAGGACGAGCGCAATGATGCCCACTTTGCCGACAAGCCCGAGTTGCTGCGAAACATCAGCGCCGCCCGCTGCTGCCGGGTTTCCTACTTGAAGCACGACGGCACGGCTGCGTCGATTGCCGACGATCTGGCCCTGTGCGAGCGTCTTGCTGGCACCCGTCCAATTCACGCCTCACCGTTCGAGCATCAAGCAACGCCGATGCCGGAGTCGCAATTCAGTGTTGTCGATTTTGCGGAAGGTCGTATTTGCGACGGTGTATCGCATATTGACTGGGACGGCGTGGCTTGGTCGGGCAATTTCGCTGGCTGGATTCAATATCGGAAGTTAATTGAAGAAGCGTTCGCTTCCTGATTTGCGTCTGTATCGTTTGGTTAATTATTACTCAATGAAAGGGTTAATGTGAGTAAGCGGTTTAACGGAGGCGGGCCGGCAAGGGATTTTGCTGTCGCTGCATACGACATGGCCGACGCTATGTTGGAAGCGAGAGAGCAATCGGCGTGAGTCTCTACAGTTCCATCCCATACAAGGCTTTCGGCCAACAAGGCGAATTCACTCGTGATGCGCTGACGATTGGCGAGCTGCCGCACGAAATGCGACAACAGGCGTGCGTCGATGCCACCGCGCACATTAGCCAGTTGATTGGCATTGAGCCAATACGCCGAATTTTCTTTGGCAGGCCCGCGTATGTCGCTTTTGGACTCTGCCTAGCAGACGCGAAGCGACACCAACATGCTTCCATTTTGATGAAACGTGGCGCGGACGTGCCGCTACACCTACTGTCAAACCACAACCGAAAGGAAACCAATATGAAGAAACACAATCCAGCCCCGTGGTCGGCCCATCCGTGCGACAACAACGTTTATGCCATGTTCGACGGCAATGGTCAGCACTTCATGAACGTGCGTGGCGTTGATGAGTCTAGCGCGGTTGAGGCAAACGTCAGTTTGGTCACGGCGGCGCCGGGGCTGTTGCAATGCGCTGGTGAATCACTGGCGATGCTTGAGGGGCTGCTGAATCGGTATCCCGATACCCACAACGATGAGATGGAAGCTCTCATTGGAAAACTGTGCGCTGCTATCTGTGGCGCGATGAATGTTGAAATTGCTGCGAAGGAGAGCGCGTGGTTGCCAG
Organism: Betaproteobacteria bacterium; assembly: GCA_009779355.1. Classification (GTDB taxonomy): domain Bacteria; phylum Pseudomonadota; class Gammaproteobacteria; order Burkholderiales; family Rhodocyclaceae; genus WRNU01. The sequence goes on from WREK01000001.1 coordinate 25,465, forward strand.
CCTGAAAAAAAGCGGACGAAGCGGGTGGTTTCCCCACGCAAGAAGGCGACGCCGAGCAATACGAACAGAATTTGGCCGTTGCCATTACCGCCGTTTGGATCGCTGACATGGAACGTCGCCAGCGTATCAAAGAGCGCTGCGACGCTGGCCGCGCCGCCGCTCGCGCTTCGCTGGCAGCGACGGGCAAAACTCACAAGGGCAAAACTCACAAGGGCAAGGCGAGCTTGGGCCGTCCTTTCGCCAATGAAGCTGCGGCGGTCACGGCATGGCGAAAGGACAACAACGCCAGCATTTCCAAGACCGCCGCGCATTTCGGCATGTCCGTCAGCACGGTCAAGCGGTATTGCGCGGCAAAAACCTCACCAAGCCAAAACACCCACTTACCACAGCAAAAGGAAACAAACGTGAACGCTTTAACCGTTGTCGGCACCGCCATCCGTCAGGATACCGAAGGTTGGTTCTGCCTCAATGATCTGCACCGGGCCAGCGGCGGGGAGGCGCGACACAAGCCTGGAAACTGGTTGATGCTTGACCAAACAAAGGCGCTGATCTCTGAGGTAGAGATTGCTGGAATTCCAGCAATCCAATCAAAACAAGGACTTGGAACTTTCGTCGTCAAGGAGCTGGTCTACGCCTACGCGATGTGGATCAGCCCGGCATTCAATCTGAAAGTTATACGCGCCTATGACGCACTGGTGACGCAAACGGCCCAACCAACCCATCTCATTCCGCAAACATACCATGAAGCTCTACGGCTGGCGGCTGACAAGGAAGAACAAAGGGCAATCGCTGTAGCGGAGCGCGACGAGGCGGTTCGCACAAAAGCCCATATTGGCAACAAACGCGAAGCAACATCAATGGCAACGGCGGCCAAAGCAGAACTCGAAAAGAAACAGCTTCAGGACAAACTGACGGAAGCGCAGCTTGAGGTGATATATGCGCGAGATGATAACAGGAAATTGCTGAAGGAAAAGGCAGCGCTTGAAAGTCAGCTAAACGCCGACGAGGATGTTGTCAGCGACACTGTTACCGTTACCGATGCAGCCAAGTATTTTCGGTGCAATACGGGAAAAATACACCGTCATTTTTCTGACAAGGGCCTTGTTTACAAGTGTGAGGGAAATTGGGTGGCTACGTCTAATGGCAAAAAAAGCGGTTTGGTTGTGGCGAGCGAGCGTAAGTATCACTCGAAAAACGGTAGCGCCTCTTTCAAGCCAAACTATCGCATTACATTGGCTGGCGCGACAGAGCTAGAAAAAGAGTTAACTTGCAAGAAGGCAGCATAATGTTCAATTTCCCCACTCAACACTTCCAGATCAAACTGCTGGACGAACGCGGAATGCCGCAACGGGCGACGCCAATGTCTGCCGGCTACGATGTCATCGCTTGTATCAACGAGCCTGTCGCCATCAGAAAGGGCGACAAGGCGACCCTGATCCCGCTTGGCTTCGCCTGCTACATGGCGAACGAGCAGGTTGTCGGGCTGATTCTGCCGCGCTCCGGGCTTGGTCACAAGCAAGGGCTGGTTCTTGGCAACACCGTCGGCGTTGTGGACGGAGACTATCAAAACCAATGGTATGCCTCTGCCTGGAATCGCGGCCAACAGGACGAGATCGTCACCAACCCCGGCGACCGGATCGCGCAGATCGTCTTCGTGCCGTTGATCCATCCGGTGTTCGAGCGGGTTGAGGAATTCTCCGAAGCGACGAAGCGTGGCTTGGGCGGCTTTGGCAGCACTGGCGGGCATCAATGATTGTGGGGCTTGCGGGGCCGCACAGGTGTGGCAAGACAACCCTTGCCTGCGCCTTTGCTAAGAAGCACAAGCTTGAATTTGTCCAAACGTCAGCATCGCAGGTGTTCGAGGACATGGGCCTTGATCCTGCGGGCCACTACGACTTCGCTACGCGCCTGACGGTTCAAGAGGAGATTCTGCGCCGCTTCGATGCGCAATACGTAGCGGCCAGGGGCAAACCCGCGATCACCGACCGAACGCCACTAGACATGCTTGCCTACACGCTGGCGGACGCCGTGCAGGATGCAGTGCCGACAGGCTTGCAGGGGCGTTTCGAGAGATACGCGCAATCCTGCTTCAACGTGACAAACAAGCGTTTCAGCGTGGTGGTGGCGATTCAGCCAGGTATTCCCATTGTGGCGGAAGCTGGAAAGGCCGCGCCGAACACTGCCTACGTCGAACACTTGAACGCCATCATCCTGGGCTTGGTTTGTGATGATCGAATTTCCACTGCCCACTTCAAGATTTCCCGTCATGTCACGGATCTTGAGGATCGAATGGCGGCATTGGGTGTCGTTGTCGGTAAAGTGAAAAGATTGGCGGAATTGGAGAGCAGGGAGGCAGCGCTTCACTGAGGCGTGTTTTGAGGAAAGGTAGCGGGAATACGTGTCGTTCCTGCTACTAGTTAATAACATTCGTTTTGTCGATTTGACATTGATTTTTATAGTTTCGAGGAGAGAAAGCGAATGGGAAAACCCACTCTGGCAGTTGCACACTATGCGCCGAAAGTTACCAGCGACAAGGTCATTGGCGAAGAAGGCGTCATGATGAAGCTGCCCGTGAAAGATATTCAAATTGATCCGGCCTATCAGCGGGAAATTATCCGCAATCATTCGGACAAGATTGGTAGTGCGTGGGATTGGCGAATCTACTCAGCAATCAACGTCGCCAACCGCAACGGGCAGTATTACGTCTATGACGGAGGGCATCGCGTGTTTGGCGCCCGAATGGCCGGAATCCAGACGCTTCACGCTTACGTTATCGAGAGCGATGGTTCGGAGAGCGAAGCGGAGTTTTTCCGTCGCCTCAACGAAATGCGTCGGCGCTTGAAGCCAGTCGAAAAGTTCCGGGCGATGGCTGCCGCTGGTCACGAGGGGCACAAATTTCTCACGGAGGTCTTGAAAGGATTCGACATCGAAATTACGGGCAATACAAAGTGTGGCCCTGGGCAAACCACCGCTGTCCAGACGTTCATGAACCGCTTGTCTGGAAAGAACATGACAAAGGGCATGCGCGACGTTGTGGACTGCTGCAAGATCATCGACAGCGCGTGGCACGGGCAAGCAAAAGCGTTTTCTGGCCGCGCTGTTGAGGGTGTGTTGCGCGCCCTTGATCGTGTCGGAGACGACCGTGTAACTCTCATTGCCGACGCGGGCAAGCAGCTTGGCCGTTATCTGATCGAGGATCTTCTGTTGAAGGCGGAGCGCATTGCTGCAATCAATGGCAACGCCGTCTGCGCCGCCCTTCCCGAAGTCATGATTGGTGCCTTCAACCATCGTCGGAGCAAGCGTCGCATCGGTTAAGTGTCGTCGCGCTCGCGGGAGGTCGGTCGCTGTGGTTGATCTTCCTGCGAGCGCTTTGTAAGGTTTGACTGTTGGGCAATTTGCCCGCTTTGAGAGGGAAGCATGAGCGATGCAGGTGTAAATAAGGAATTGCTAATAGAGCGGTTCAAGCAAATCAATGGCGACGGTGAGAATCGACAGAAGGGCTTTGCGCCGTGGTTTTGGCTGAAGTTCTGCCTGCGTAACCCGCGCAAGGCGTATCCGGCGCTCGTCGGGGTATGGAAAGAGTGGGTGGAGCCGGAGCAATGGATTGTTCTGCCGGAGATCAACAAAGAGGAAACCGAGGTTGTCCGTGAGTCGTCCTGGCTTGACCCATCGACAGAGAGGGTCGCCATGCACCGCGCACAGATGGAGAACTTCCAGTTCATTCTCTGCACCGAGGGCAAGCGTCGCGGCACGTTCATTGAGAATCCAAAGTGGCAGCCCTTGCCGCAACTGTAGCGGTTCCGACGCTCCGCGAGGAGTTGGATCGCAAGGTGTTCGAGACGATTGACTTCCTCGTCGGCGCCGCCAGTAGGGGCCGCATGACGCGGGAACAGGTTGCCGCCTCGCTCGACACGCTGTTCATGGCGGTGGCGGGGTTGGTGGATCGGGACTTTGTCAACATCATCACGGCGGCGCAGCAGACGGTTGGGCTTCTTCGCCAGCCGACCGCCAAGCGGTATTTCGCGCTGCCAGATACCGATACCGTCAGGGTTGTTTCGTGGGTTCCTGGCTTCGCCAGATTGACTTTCTGCAAGTATGAGAGCGGCCACGCGACTGATAGTGAGGTAAGGGAGTTTGACAGTGCTTCGGCAGCCGCTCAAGCGTTCGAGCGCGTCGGCGCAATTTTTGAAAAGAAAGGATGGGTAGCAATGTGAGTGCTGCGCAAAAGTGGTGGGAGATAGACGAGGACTGGGCCTACGAAGCTGCGCGTCAGCGCAGGCTTGAGGAAGAAGAGCAAACGCCCACCGGCGCCGACAGGCAAGATGACGTTGGCCGCTTGCCCGAAAGCGCTCAAGCCTGCTCTTTTTTGTAACAACGCACTCTAGTAAGTGTTGACTATAATTTTTCGTTCGATAAACGCTCAATTTTAAGAAAGGGGCAACTGTGAAACTGAACCAATACCAAAAGCAGGCGTTCGTGCGGGCTGTCATGGATGACACGCCGTTTCCGAGTGACGAACAGATCAAGGACGAGGTGCAGGCAGCGGTGGTTGAGGCCATGTCGTCGGCGGTGCGTGAAGTTTATCGGATCGCACCGAATGCACTTGCGACTAATACCGCTTGCGTCTGTCTGAGCTACTACAGCACCAGATTTGTTGTTGGCGATGTCGACCTCCACCGTGTGACGCAACCTTGGACCGAGCGCTTGAGGAAACGCGCGGAAGCAAAGAATCAACTGGAAGGTGTCGTCAATGGCTGTAGCACGCTGGCGCAACTGAAAAAGATGCTGCCGGAGTTTGAAAAATACATGCCGAGCGAAACGATGCCGACTAAGAATCTGCCAGTTATCGCCAACATCGTCACGTCGCTGACCGAGCTTGGCTGGCCGAAGGGCGCAGAGGTGGCGGCATGAGCATCGAGCAAGAAATTCAAGCCAGGGGTCTGACCGCGCCGCGTATCACGCCAGATGACATCGAGGCGAACATCATGGGCGAAGTCTATTTCACCGCTTTCGATGGCAGCACCAGAGGGGCGGACGTGCGTGTCACGCCGGACTTCGACAAAGAGGTGTTTGACACATCCTTGAGCCTACTCACCATCTGCGTCCTCGTTCTTCGCAACGGCTTCACCGTCACTGGCGAATCCGCTTGCGTCTCTCCAGGAAACTTCGACGTCACCGCTGGCCGCGCAATTGCCCGCCAGAACGCTATCGACAAAGTGTGGCCGCTGATGGGCTACGCGCTGAAGGAAAAGCTGGCGAAGGAAAAGGGCGATTGGTTCGACCGCCTGCTGGAAGAGCGGGACGAATTGGCGGAGCGCATCGAGAAACTTGAGACTTTTCTGGATTTAACCGTAATCAGCGACCCTCAACGGAAGCGTCTGAATGCCCAACACGCGGTCATGAGCCAATATCACGACATGCTCGATGACCGCATCGGCGATGCCGCACTCGAAAGGAGTTCCAATGTCTGAATTTGCATGCCCTGTGGTGCGGCTCTGGATTGAGCCTCACCCGAACGCCGACGCCATCGAGATTGCCCGCGTCGGCGATTATCAATCCATCGTCAAGAAAGGCCAGTTCCGTGACGGTGATTTGGCCATCTATGTCCCGGAGCAGGCTGTGCTGCCGGAGTGGTTGCTGAAAGGCGCCGACCTTTGGGACGAGGACAAACAAAAAGGAACGCTTTCTGGTTCGCTTGGCAACCGCGTCAGGGCGACGCGGATCAGGGGGGTCGTTTCTCAAGGGCTTGTTTTGCCTCTCATTGCTGCATAACTAATGGACGACAAATGCTCATCTATCTTCTGACCAACATTCGTAACGGTAAGGTTTATGTCGGTCAAACAAAATCGCTCGATGGTCGGATGCGGCGTCACTTGAACGAGGTGCGTCGTGGCACTAACCGCCACTTGTATGACGCGATTCGCAAGTATGGAGCTGATGTGTTCCGTGTCGAGGTGATCGAGAAAGTGTCCGACCTAGAAGCTGACGACGCCGAGTGCATGTGGATTGAATTCTACAGCTCGAACAATCGTGAGTTTGGCTACAACATGACGAAGGGCGGTGGAGGCGGTGACACCTTTACCAACCACCCAAAAAAGGAAGAAATCCGAAAGAAGCATCAAGCGCGAGAATGGACGGGAGAGCAGCGCGAGAAGTTTTCCGCCTCGATGGTAGGTAGAAAACGCGAGCCGTTCTCCAAAGAGTGGAGAGAGAAGATTCGTCAGAGCCTTATTGAATCAGGTTGCCGCCCTCCGATCAATTCGATGCCAGGAGAGTTGCATCCCATGTGGGGCAAAGCTCATTCGGAAGAAGCGAAGGCGAAAATCTCGGCAGCGCGAATGGGTAAGACTTACGAGCAGATTTTTGGCGAAAAGAAGGCGGCGGCGATGCGTGAGGCGAAGCGTCAAAAATATGTCGGGCCTGGCAATCCATTCTTCAAAGAGATGCCGATGCGAGAAATTTTGTTGGCGCTTATCGCTGAACCGAATCTGAAAATGGACTCGCTTGCCAAGCAATTCAGAGTGTCGCGTCCAACGGTAAGTAAAAGACTGCGCGATTTGTTCGCCTGCGAGAACCTGCAAAGGCTCCGGGAGTGCGTATCGCCAGAAGAGTTTCAACAGCTTTGCAAGGAGAAAGTCAATGCAATGGAAGTTGCGTAATTTGGAAACAAGCGAAGATCGTATCTTTAACATTGGCGAGGACGCTGCTGAGTTCCTGGGTATCGTCAAACACGAGCCGTCGCTGCCTTCGCACATGCGGGGCAAGATCGTTGGTGTGGATCTGGACGCGACGGCCCAATACAACTTCGACAATCTCAAGAAAACGCCGAAGTTGTTCGACGATGGCGAGGATGTTGTCATTACCGAAAAGATTCACGGCACGTTCATGCAGATCGGTGTCGTGCCTTCGCGCATGGCGAACGAGAAATATTTCGCTGGCCGCGTGATTGTTTCAAGCAAGGGCATGGGCGCAAGGGGTTTCGTTCTCGATCACAATGACGATACCAACCTTTACGCACAAGCGGCCAAGAAGCATGGGCTGCTCGAAGCAATGCTCGACACTTTTGGCGATGCTGCTGACCGTCAGAATGCCCCGATTTTCATCTTCGGCGAGGTTTTTGGTCGAACCAACAGCGGCGCCGGAGTGCAGGACTTGACCTACGCCGACGAAGTGCTGGACTTCCGGGCGTTCGACATCGCTGTTGGGAATCGCGGCGCGGAGCGCTACCTGGACTTTGATCACTTTGCCGCCTACTGCGACAAGATCAAGGTGCCGCATGTGCCGGTGTTGTATCGCGGCCCTTACTCAAAGGCTACCGTTCTTGAACACACCGATGGCAACACCACGCTTTCGGACAAAAAGCAGATTCGGGAAGGCGTCGTGGTGAAGTCGGCGGTCGAGTCCAGACACTCGCTGTTCGGTCGCAAGATCGCCAAGAGCATCAGTGAGGCTTACTTGCTGCGGAAAGGAAACGCAACTGAGTTCAACTAACTGGCCGAGCTTGCTTTGGCCGTGTGATATAGTCAGTCCTTACTAGACAAAGGAGAAGTTATGGCAGTAGAGGAAAACGAGATAGGTTTTCATTCGGCGCTCGAACACATCGTCGGCGCAATGGGTATGAGCGCGAAGGAGGCGGAAGCCTTCTTGAAGAGCAAGCTGGCCGATGGCTCGCTGTCGCTGACCGGCGATGACGGACTTCATCTGACCCCGGCGCAGTTTGCTGAACGGGTTGCCGCGCTGCCCGATGCCGAAGCGGTGTCGGCATGATCGTCGGTGGTGGAAACTCGACACCACTGATTAACTTGCCGAGATAACGCCTGTTTCGACGCTTTAGTATAGCGGTTAATCGGTCAATGACTGATTAACCGCTAAATCAAATCGTTGAAACTGTTTTATGGAAAGGATAAAGAGATGGGGACGCAATCTGTGACTGCTGTTTATGGCGAATACGATGACACGCTGGTCAGGATGTGTCACCAGTGTGACGGCTCGCCTAGTGAGCATGGTCTTGAATTGGCCGAATTTCTCGACGGAAAGAAGTTTGTGGACGGCTTTGGTTTCGGCGAGGAAAGGGAAAACACCTTCAATGGCGAGGGTGATCTGGCCGCGCAGATTGTGGCTCATTTCAAGAAGGGGCCGGGTGGCGTTTATCTGATTGCGGACGAGTGTTTTGGCGAGGAGTTTAGTTATCACATTCGCTTGATTGTTGATTATCTGGAGATTACCGTGATTGATCGTGATGGCCTCGATATTTTTACGGGTAACGTGGCCGAGTTCAAGTTTTGGTGCCAAGAGGCGAAAGCAAAATGACTGAAACGATCCTGATCTTTACCGATGGTGCCGTCACAAGTCACGAAATTGCACTCATGGCTCGCGCCATCATCTTTGACGTAACAGGAGATGCGCAGTGGGCTTGAGAATCATCGGGCTGGACACCGAAACAACCGGGCTGAAACAGGAGCTTGGACATCGCATCATCGAGATCGCCATGCTGACCTACGATTCGGACAGCCGCAAGCTGGTGGATAGGTGGGTTCAGCGCATCGACCCGGAGCGGCCCATTGATCCCGCTGCGCAGGAGGTGCACGGTATTGCCTACACCGATCTGGTTGGCTGCCCGAAATGGGACGAGGTGGCGCCGGAGATCGTTCGTCGCATGGGCGAGGCTGACCTGCTGGTGGCGCACAACATGGGTTTTGATGGCCCGTTCGTCGCTGCCGAGTTGATTCGGGTCGGCTTGCGAGTGCCGAATACGCCCTCTGTCTGCACGATGGAAAGCGCCCGATGGGCTTGCCCCGATGGGAAGCTGCCCCGTTTAGGCGAGCTGTGTTTTGCGCTGGGCGTCAGGTATGACGCGGCCAAAGCACACAGCGCAATATACGACGTGGACATTATGATGGAGTGCTTGTTTCGCGGTTTGAAACGCGGCTTCTACAGGCTGCCGGAGGTTGAGTGTAACGCCAGCTCCTTTCGCAACTGTCACGATGCTGAATTGAAGGCGGCATAAGGTGAGGCTCGACAACTACACGGACGATGAGCTTGAGCGCCTGTCTTTTCATTCCGGCAACGAGCTTGCGCAGGAATTGGCACTCCGCTACTCCCGAAAGGATGACGAAATTGCCGACAAGGAACAAGAGATCGAGGTTCTGGAGCGCGATCTTGAGATAAAAGCGGAGCAGGTTTCATTCGCGCAGGAGCTTGTAAACAAAATCCGCGAAGCCTTCGAGTGCCACACGACCGCCAAAGAGTTGCGTGGCGAAATTAAAAGGCTGTTGGGTTAAACCTTTTTTCGAGTTTTGAGAGGAGCAGCGATGAAAGTCAAAACAATAGAATTGATAGGCGCGGCGCTCGATTGGGCGGTGTTGGTCGCCATGTATGGGAAACACGACCCGAGCAACAAAAGGCATATCGAGCATTTCAAGGAAATACGGGAATGCCACCTATTGCGCCAACAAGCACGATTCTCTGAAAGATGGGAACACGGCGGCCCGATTATCGAGCGCGAGAGAATCAGCATGATAAAAGCGCCTGGAAATATCTGGTCAGCGACCATTGTTCTGGCAAGCGGATTTGTTGTTATGCGGATTCACGACAACCCTCTCGTTGCCGCCATGCGCTGCTACGTTGCGGCAAAACTTGGCGACGTGGTGGAAATACCAGAGGAGTTGTGTTGACGACAGAGCGGTGCCTGATACCGAGCGATAGCATTCAAATCATAGCAACCAACAACGAAAGGGAAAGTAAATGAATGCTAAATTGGGTCAGGCAAGACGACATCTGATGAACGATGAACTTCTTGCAAAGTTCATGCCCCTTCAACAACGCCTGTCTTTGCGCGAACAGCTTGAAGGCGAAGAGGGTGACTTCTTCGTCCAGAAGGTGCTGGAGATTGCCGACATTATTCGCGGAACGCCGGTTACGTATGGCACCGAAGATGTCGACACGGAGGACAAGGTGCTGCGCCTGCACTACTTCATGGGCGGCGTCGATGCTTGGATCGTCGAGCGGGACGTTGGTGACACGCCAGCCGAGAACGGTGAAGGCGAGCAGATACAAGCATACGGGAAATGCACGCTCTTTGGCGGTGGGTGGCGCGAGGCGGAATGGGGTTACATCTCGATTCAGAAACTGATTGAGAACGGCGTCGAGCTTGACCTGTATTGGACGCCCAGGACCTGCAAGGAGATGAAATGAATACGGTTGACGGGCAAGCCCTGTGGTCTTTGTGGTCTTGGCGCTGGTCGTTCGCCAGGGGCTGGCGATGGGCACATGAGCGGCATTGCGCCAACAGCACAAAGAATGAGTGATGAAGGTTTTCCAGCAATGTGAGCCGGACGTGCTTTTCGCCTTGAAGAAAGGCAATGGAAAGCCGCCAAAGCCAAAAGACCACAGGGAGCAATCATGACCAAGTATTTCGGACGCGACGGACGCGCTATTCATCGTCACGAGTGGAGTCGCCTGCTAGGCGACCACAGCTATAGTGTCGTCCGCGAATACGACAATGGCGAGGTATTTGTCCGTCTGCGTTGGCATGGCGAGGTTAGTGACCCCAATATTTTTCGGGACTGCTGGAATCTCTTTTTGCTTACCGTTGGCAACTACAACGCCGTCGGCGAACTGAAAGCCGATCCGGTCGAGAACGGCAAATGGTTCGCTTACGAGGAAGATGGCATCAAAGCCTACGAAGCGTTCCTGACTCGCTGGACGCCGTGTTGCATTGACGCTGACGGCAGGTTTGAGGAGTGCGACAACACGCTAGCGCCACCACCGCCACCAAACCCTGACGTGCCTGTGACCGACATATTGACGCTCGCGTGCCTAAAGCTCGGCGATGACGACGTTGGTGTCTGGTGATTGGACAAATCAAATCGGTTATATCGGTGCCTGACATCAGGTTTCATCATTTCGTTACTGCGTTTTGCAGCGATTACGAAAGGGAAGCCAAATGTCCAAAGCTCTTGTTCGCGTCAGAACCACACGCCACCCAATCAGCGAAGAAGTTATCGGTTTTCGCCTCGAAGCTGCTATTCCAAACAGCGACGGTCGCATCATGAAGGTTCGCCATGATGCGAATGGAAAAGCAGACAGTTTTTACGCAACAAAAGAAGAGGCGCCGAGTTTTCGCAAGCCTTTCTTTATCGAGGAAAGCTCCGACTACAGCCTGATCGACGAGCGCAAGCTGGAACGGTTTGTCAGCAATTTGAAATGGCAGGGCTACGATGAATTCGAGTTGGTTGGCAAGTATCAGGGCGAGCCGCTGGCTGCGCAGTTCGTTGTTTGACCGGCAGCAGAGGGCATCTGACGGGTGCCTTCTTTTTGTGCGTGACCAACTCCTTGGCGTGGTTGGTGGGCTGGGCGGCCCGGGCGCCCAAGGTTATCCACAGATTTTGTGGATAGGTTCGACGCCAGTGTCATATCCTGCTTTTGTGGTGTATTCGCGCACGCGCATATGTTTGTTTACAGAGGGCCAATATCCTCGCGGAGTTGCCTGTCAAGTCGATTGTTGTGCCTGTGTTCAGACTTAATAATGTGTTTGTCGCGCAGCAATGAAGTGAATGAAATTAAAGCAGTTAGGCAAAGTTAAAAGGTTTCCAGTGATTTGATACTGCCGCCTGAAACTAACTGCAATAATTCAATCATCGCAGAGCAAAGCGATAAACCACAAACCACTACGAAGGGAATAAATCATGAACACGCACGAAATCAACCTGTCGGCCAATACAGACGACGCCCTGATCGCGTCGATGCTCGATAACATTGGCGACGACGAAACTCTCACGCTGTTTGACGACGACGAAATCAACGCTAGTGGCGTGATCGGTCTGGATGACGACGCCGCTATTGAAGCGGCGGTCGCCGCCATCGAGAAAGCCGAAGCGATCCAGGAACTCTACAGCGAGGAAGGCGATGCGGCTGCCAATGAACCTGCCTTCGAAGCTGACGTGCCGAAGCCCGCAAAGGCGGCGAAAGAGAAGAAGGCAAAAGCACCGAAGGAGCCGAAGCCCGCGAAGGAACCGAAAGCGCCCGCTGTGCGCTACAACGGTCGCCGGTCGAATACCTCCGACGTGCTGAAGGCACGACTCGGCGAAAAGGCGAACGAAATGCTGATCCTCGAAGTTGAAGATGCCAGCCTGTCGCCCGCCGATCTTGAAGCCAAGCAGAGCGAACTGCTGGCGCTGTTGAACACCAGACCGGGCAGCGATGGCGCCTCCAGCCAGCAGAAGGTAGCTGAGAAGGTGGTGATGTTGTTCAACTGGCTCAAGAATGGCGGCACTTTGAACCGGGTAATGGACATCACATTCCGCCTCTTGATCAAGGACGGCGAGATTCAGTCTGGCGAGAAGGGCAATCTTTGGACGGCCCTTCTTGCGAAGCCCTACAGCAAGGGAACAACCAGCGCACAAGGCGGGCAGATGATGAGCATGTTGCCCATGCTCAAGATCGCCACGAAGGGCGACAAGGGCAGGTTGATCGCCAACCCGAACAGCATGGTGTTGATGGCAGTGAAGGCGCAACTGGGTCTGTAACCAGACAAGGCAGGGTGAAACCCTGTCCAAAACCGAACCGATTGTGACATCCAGTCGGTTCTATTTTGGACACAACACAATACGATCAGGAGTAGAAATGAACAAGAAACAAAAGGTTGCTTACCGCGTCTGGCCCGATGGCACTGTGCAGAGTGTCGATGACGGGTCAGCGTTTGACTGGATGAGCGACGACTACGCAATTATCAACGCGAACAGCGAAGAAGAGGCGATTGAGCTTGCGAAATGGATGCAATCGCTATGAATCTTGAAGCGCTGAACAAATTATCCACCGAAGGGCTGATAAAGTTGAAGGACGGTATCGACACCGTGCTAGCGAGCCGCCTCGATACCGCGCCCAAAGTCGGGCGCTTGGCCGACTTCGAGTGCAGTAAGAGTGGCGCGACCGTCACGGTTGTCATCAACAGGATCAATGGGAAGTCGGTCAGTTGCACCGAGACTGGCACATCGGTCAAACCCGGTCGCAAGTGGCGTGTTGATCCTGGCTTTCTCAAGGTTCGCCCGGTGGAGAAGCGGGCGTCGGAACCGCCTCGTTTTGCGCCCGCACCAAAGCCTCACGTCCCGACAGGAGCGGGCGACTTCTGGTAGAAGGATTTAGTCTTACCTCTCGTGGTTGGTGTCTTAGCGCACCTTTAAGGACGGGCTTCGGCTCGTCCTTCTTTTTGACCGTATTGGGCCAAGGCAGCGAGTGGTTTCGTGATCGGTTCCTGTGTTCGCCCGCACACCACTACCGAACGAACGTTAGGCACCGCAAAACAACTCGCACAATCGCGCTACAAGCGATTGGATTGCAGCGGTTGATACAGAGACACTACCGCTCGCTTCCTGCGCTCACAGCGCGATTGTGAAGGGTTCGCCAGTGTGTCTATCTGCGCCGGTGCTAAAGTAAGGATTGACTATAATTTCCGCGCAACTTCCTGCTTTCAGACGACAGAATTTGGTTGTCACACAAAAACGACGAAAGGTAATCACATGGCTTCAGGGGCTTCGCTCAAGAGGATCGTCAAAGCCGACGCTTCGCACTGCGCTGGCGTCTCGATCAAAGTTTGTCGGCGGCTGCCGACCGTCACCATCACGGACGATGCTGGCGAGCGCGAGGACATCTTCATGCAAGGCAACGACGCAGAAAGCTTCATCAGCGAGTTCGACAGGCTGGTCAACAGAGCGCCCGACATGTTGTTCGAGGATGCGCTCAAGCACCTGGCGAAACCATATGTCGAATGTATTTGGAGATAACACAATGTGCCAAATAATTCTTTATAGCTACCACATCAACCTCAACGAGCGTGGCAGCTTCTATGCCGACGTGCGCGATGCCGCCGATCAAACCGTGTTCGAGATTCGCGCCGGAAATGAACTTGGCGACGATGAGAGGGACATTTTTGAGCTTGGTTTCATGCGCAACGCCTACGACATGTCCGGTCTGACAACGTATCTGCACAATCTTGGCGTAATTCCAAAAGATGGGATGGTGGTGCTGGAATGCGAGCTTGACCTTTGGAACGACTACATCAGAAGGAACGAGCAATGAGAATGACCTACTACATGCCCTACACCGGCCTGGAAAACATTTCCGACGAAGAATTGGAAGTTCAAATCGAACAATCGCAGCCAGACAACCTGTTGGCTCGTGAACTACTGCGTCGTTTCTTGGCTCGATACGCCGAGAACGAGTTCGACGAACTGACAGAACGCGCCGAAAACGCTGAAGAGCTTGTCGCTGACAAGGAAGAGGACATCAAAGAGCTTGAGGAGGAAATTAAAACCCTCAAGGCAAAGATCAAAGCCATCGAGAAAGACTGCAAAAGCAGCGCAAGCGCCTGTTTTTGACGGTTACGATAACCATATCGACAACAACCGCGAAAGATAAAGCAAATGACGCTTACCTATATCGAGACTCCGGCGCCTGACTACTTCCATTTCGAGCGAGAATTGGATGCAATCGTTGAGCTTGCTACCTCACCGGATTTTGCGTGGTGCACCAGCCTGCAAGAGCTTCGCGTGAAGATCGACAAAGCTTTGAGCGACCGCGCCATAACCCAACGCGAATGGAACAGCTTGGTCAGGCGTAGTGCCAATATTCAGGACATGCTCAATGGCGACTAGCATCAACATCCCGGAATTGTCACATCACTGCAACAGTTGGGTGGCGATCAGCAGAGCGACCAATGAAGTCATTGGCGAGTTTTACTGCGAGAAAACCTTGAAGATGTTCGACCCGACCAAGATCGAGATCAAGACAACCGCCAGTTATCTCGCCGATCTCAACGAGCGAAGGAAACGGTCAAATGACCAAACACAAAACCTTCACATGTAAGCGCCTTCACCTGCCTACCGGGCGTGTAACCAAAGTCACATTCAACGCAAGCCACAGTGTCTGTTTTCTCACGCCAAACCACTTTGCTCCCAACCGCATAAAGAAAGTCATCGCCAATCTGATCGACGAGTGGAACCGCGATCAACCAAAAACTTGGAGATATTATCTGTGAGCAAGCTATCCCGCGAACAGCACGCCAGAATTTTCAACGCCTTCTTGAACGGCCTGACATTGAAAGACCTTGAAACGATCTTTCAGGCGCAACGCGACGCATGGAAAGCCACAATGACCCTCGGCAACAGCGCGCAAATTGAGGCCCAAAAACACGCAAACGAAATAACCGAACAGGCAATGGATCGCTTTCTCGACTACGAGCTGCGCGACATCGAGGAAATCATCAAAAACGTCCTGCAAGAAGCAGCACACGCCTGAGTCTGGTTGAAACAATAACCATAACAATAACCGCGAGGCGCATATCATGAAGTTTGAAATCAAGTCCAAAACCGTGAATCGCAGCATCGCCTTCTACATACCCGAAGGCGGCGAGATTCATGTGAAGGTAGTTGGCGACATGATGGGTAACAGGATTTGCGACGGTGGCCGCTTTCATGGCGACAAGATCAAATACACCGGCGGCGATCATGAAGAGTTCGCCAAAATCTGTCGACGCTGGTATCGCGCTCGCATCAACTGGATGCGCACTTGGCGGGCTGCTTTCTGCTGAACACACGCCTAGAACCAGCAGTCACAATAACGACATCGACAAACACGAAAGGGAGCAATCAATGAACGCCGAACAACGCCAAGCAATCGAACGCAAAATCGTTCGCCGCCTGATTCGCGCCATGAAGCAAAAAGGATGGAATGCTCTTTATGTCTTTGATGGTGAGGAGCGCGCCCCGTGCAAAACCGAGCGTGAGGTGACGGACACTGCTTTCAGTGTGGATACGTCCATTATTTGCTTTCAAAAGCTTCGCCGCGTCCAAATTGTTCTCGGCAATAACGGCTACAACGTCATTGCAGATCGCTCGCTATCCAACCCAGACATCCCAGAGGACGATTTCGAGAGAATCATGGACGAAGTGCAAGAATACGCCGATCAATTCGCGTAAATTCAAGTCAAAATTTCCCACAAAGGCGCTTTACAAAGGCGCCTTTTTCATGTTCAGGCCAACGCCACGGCAATGACCAATATAAGCATTTGATTATAAAGAATAATATACAATTATCATAATCTTTCAGCGACCAACAAAAGTCAGCCGAATGTGTAAATCCACTTTACAAGAGATCAACAAGAGATCAACAGCTTTAACGACAGCATCAGACTATCAGAAACACGTTGTAGCGCGCTCCAAACACATCGGGAATACCGCGATAGCACCGAACCACTTCCAATCGAATACAGGGCGATTCTGTGAGTTGTCCAAGTAGCGAGAACAAAACCGATGACAGCTACAAGAACAAGCAACCCGTCACGGACGTAGGCTACATGCGGGAGAGTAGATGATGACCAGGCACAAAAGAACAAAGGAACCGGCGTGTGCTTGAACGGACAGAGGCGGTAGGAGATGGAAGAGAGTGAGAGCGAAACAGAGGTAGAGGCGTAGAGAGCAGAGAGGAGAACGAAAGGGGAGTAGTAAAAACAGTAAGAGGACAGAGAGACAAAGAGAAGGAGGAAGGAGAGGAACAGTAAGGGGAGGTGCGGGGCGGCGGTAATATCTTCCTCCTCCCAATCCACTTCCTCCCTTCCCCTTATAACCATAACTTATATGCCTATAACTTTTAGTTATGCCTGTCATCCCCTCCATCCATTCCGCCGCCGGTCCTTCCCTCCTCGGCACACAGGCATCACCCAGTTCCCTCACCCTCGGCATTCCGAGTCTTTCATCCGCAGGTGGGTTGTTCTTTCCAAGGCAGTCTTTCCGACGCCGGTATTGTTCTGCATTTGCGTCACACGCCTGTCTCTGCGTCTTATCATAGTCATCATCACGATAACGAGAGGACACATCATGACGCCCGAAGTCAAAGTTGCGCTGGATCACGTTCGCTCCCTCTTCCCTGACGTGGTGTGCGTGACCTACGACGAGGAGTGGCGCTGGCATTACGAAACCGGGAGCGGCTTCCTGCCCTCGTTTGACGAGCGGATCGACATTGCTCTCCTTGAGGATGCGGCTGACTCGCTCGACGTGGTGCCAGCGACGCTCTACGCCTGATTGTCGGCATTGGTTGGATCTTGCAGAAGAAGGCGCAAAAAATTTTGGTTTGCCTGTTGACAGCTCTAGTAAGCACTGACTAGAATTGTCGCAGATGGGTTTTCTCCTCTCATGCCGACCACAGATGACCGTGGCGACCACTCAGAGGAATTGCCTCTTTTTGTTCTAGGGACTTCTTTTTCTCGCGGTTGTTTTGACTTATACGAAGGTCTGCCTTGAGAAGGCAGACTTCGGTAAGGAGAACCGGGAAAACGATGTCTCCAGTTCTTCTCTACCTTCTCTTGTCCTCAAATGGGGAAAGGGGGGGTAGGGGGGGATTGGGGACTTCGTTTTTCTCCCGAAGTTTTCCTTACCGAATGGGTTGCACACCTTTAAGAAACTTCGTTTCTTAAAACAAAATCTTTCCCCTCATTGCGTCCAGAGTAAACGTAATGAAGTTTTCGAGGAGATGGCAGCCAGCAGGCAACCTTCAATTTTTGCCTTCTTTCAGGCGAACAACAAATCCCCAATGTTTTTATGTAAAACTTCCTTGGCAGAAAAATCGCCGCGCCGAGGATGTTCCCAAGGCAATCCAAGGTTGTCTCGGTTTCTTGGGTTTCCTTGGCCGACGATGAGATTGTCCGCAACAAAACACGTCGGTGCCTTGGTCGGGCTGCAATAATCTGTCTTGTCGCAACAGCAAACCACGAAAGGGAATAAAAATGCATGAATCCGCTTCTTACACGCTCGCGCTGAAATCTGTCGCAAGCCCTTCCTTTCGCGTTCAGTCATCGCCAAGGCACCGGGATTGAGAGCTTCATGGTCATCAGGCAACAGGCGGTCGCAGCGGGTCAGACAATCCAAGGCATCGGTCTACGGTCATCAGGCGATAGGTGTTCCGTGGATTTCCTTGGCGGTAGAAATAAAAAAGGCAACCCGACAAGGTTTCCTGTGAAAACACATCGGTGCCTGTAATCGGGCGTCAGAATAACAACTGTCGCAACAAACAACAACCAACCACGTAAAGGTAACAAAAATGGGCCAACTGACCTACAACGAAATCATCCAGAACCACAAGACCATGACCGCCAGCGAACTGCACGCTGCGATGAAAGGGTATCTCGTCAATCATCCCATGCTCAATCACGATTTCGTAGAAGGTGATGATCCTCAGAACGTGAACTACATGTTCGCGGTTTGGGCCATTGAAGCCGATGCGCGTATCGAGTCCAAGCAAGACATGCTTGATCTGCTGTCGGTTCTCGAAAAGCAATGTCCGGTCATCGCCATCGACGAAGGGTTCTACGGTGGTTGTCGTGCGAATAGTAATCAAGAGTTGATCGTTCAAAAGATCAAATTCGATATTGCTAATGAGTTCTATCACGCAGACGATTATCCCGCCTATCAAGCTGCGGTAGAACTGGGCTGGTTGCAACCCGAAGCCGAAACCGTCTGACGGTATCCAGCAGCAACCAGAAGGGCGCCAATCGCGGGCGCCCTTCTCTTGTCACCAGAACATGCCTTGGCGGGCGTAGAACGCGCTACAGGGCGCTCCAAGGCGCACGGTTCATCGCGGTCAGGCGCTGTCAGGCATTCCGAGGCTCTTCAGGAGTCAGGCAATCCAAGGCAGCAGTTCCCGGTTCTCAGGCGTCAGGCAATCTCACAGGAAACATACCAGCGCATCGTCGGTGCCTGTGACCGACACTCAAACTGATTCGACCCAAACCAGAACAAAAGGTCGAGTTAATGAACTATCAATTTACCGCGCTTTGCATTTACACAATTGGCGCCCTGCTTGTCGTCCTGAGCATTATTGAGAATGCGCCTGCGTCGGGCGCTGCTGCATTCATCCTTTGTGCAATCATCGCAATCAACATTTCTGCACGCGCCTGCAAACATACGGGAAATAACTCGCAGCGTCTCTACAAAGGCAACCTCTGAACGTTTCCTGACCGATGCTGCGAATCGCCTTTGATCGTCGGTCAAACTGAAATTGTCGCAGTTGCGACGATAACCAATCACTTTGAAAGGTAAGACCATGAACCGCCCGAATGCCCGCGTTTGTGAAGCAAAGATTCCCGCAGCCATCGAGCCGTATCGTTTCAACCAAGTAAAATCGAATGTCAAGCAATACCGGGAACAAGAGGACATTACCGCTTGGTTGAAAGACCAAGATGACGCAGAGATTGATTTTCTGACCTGTGAGCTTTCAAACAAGGGTAATCGTGAATATCGACGATCCTTGAATTACCGCTGATCGCAAGCGGTCGATAAAGGCAGGTCAAGCGAGAGCACGCGACCTGCCTGTTCATGCGCGTGATGTTCCTTGGCGACCGGGAGATTGGAGCGCCAAGGAGCGCGAACTGGAGTCTCCAAGCGACCACGATTTTCCCGCAACCCCTGCGAGCGCCAAGGCAACCACGCTTTTCCTGCTAGTTAGCAGCGCCGTGGCGACCCTGTTTTTGGACAATCTTTCAGGATCGCCTTGGCGGTGGGGTTTTAGGCGGGCAGGCGAACTTGCGCGAATGTCGGGCGATTGGACGCTACTGCTTTTCAACAATCTTCAATATTGCTAATTGATCTTCACGCGAAAGACTGCGAAATTTTGAAATTAAATTTTCTCTTTCTTTTTTTTCTTTAATGAAAAGCCCTTGCGCTTCGATTTTCGCAATGTCGCTATGCAATATCAATACTTCCAAAAACTCACCTTGTGTAATAGCAAGCCGCTCTGATTCCACTTTTAGACGCTCTTTTGCTGCGTCGCTGTTCATCGCAATGACATGACGTTGTTGTTTCATAATAACACCTTAGTAATTTTAACTCTTAAATTATAGTCCGGTTTTGTGTAGATTGTTTCTTGTTACACGCTGTTACAAATAAACCCTTGCTAATCTACCCGCAATGCGTAGAATGTTCATTAGTAGATCAATTGTTGATCTACACTAACCACAAAGGGTTACTATCATGACCACGAATGCAAAAACCACGAACAAGACAACCCGCCCGCAATCAAACAAGGGCAAGACTGCTACCGCTACTGTGAAAGCGGTAGAAAAGAAAGATGCGCCCGCCCTTGACGGTTTCAAGAGTGTTTGCGACGCTCTTAAGTTACGCATTCAAAGCGCGCTTACTGATAGCAAGCGTAAAGAAGCGCGCTTTTCACTGCAACGTCTTAACGAGAAGAATATTGTCGTATTTTTTGAAATGGGCGCGATTGCTCCCGATAATTATGCAAAAACGGTTTCTGTCAAAGAAGGGCAAACAGGGCATGTTTGCGGTAAAACACTCATGAAAATGAGCGACCTAACAAATGTGATCCCGACCAATGACAAGCGTATGGGCGAAGCATTTCTAACATACCTAATTGAAGGTATGTTAGAGAATGGGAACCAGTTGAGTGTAAAAGAAATGGTTTTTACGCTTGCGAAAGGTGTAGAGAATGACGATTGTCGGGAAGCTGTTAAGAAAAAAGCTAGCTACACCGTCGGGACAGCGGTTTCACAGTCTAGCAAAGTAAGATTCGCTCTTGCTGCGCTAAACCTTGCAACTATCATACCGGGCAAGAAAAACGACATTTGCATGCTGACTGAAAAGGGCATTGCTTTGCTAACGCCCGCGTATGGGAAACCGAAGTAACCCGATGACATAAGGGCGTATTAGCTAGATTGCATATGTTGTCTAGCTAATACGCATATAAGCGAAGTCTTATAAACTTCGCTTTACCTTGGTGGCCCTCCCTTCCTCCTTCCGACCATCCGCACTCCATCCTTATACCGCCAGCCAGACGGCGACCATCGCCCGTCCTTATACCGCCAGCGGCCAACCACCCAGAATTCTTCCTTATACAGCCAACCTTCTGCAATAATAATATTTTATCGCGCTTGTTTTTTGGGCATCACAAGGGGAAGAAGGCTGTGAAAGAATCCATACAAATCACCAAGGGGCTTGTCATCGCCGAGCCGTGGATCGACCATATTCTCAAAGGTGAGAAAGATTGGGAGATGCGAGCGAACGCAGTGAAGCATCGCGGCTGGTTCGGGCTTGTTCGCAAGGGTTCGGGTGCCGTGCATGGCGTTGCGAGGCTGATTGATGTCGGCGCACCGCTATCGCCGGACGAGATGATCGCGGCGATCAAAAGACATCGAATTCCCGAATATATGATTCGATCAGGTGAAGTGGCCAAGTGGAACACTCCCTGGAAGCTTGCGGACGTGCGACGGCTTGCTTCTCCGGTTCCTTACCGCCACCGCAAGGGTGCCGTCACATGGGTCGAACTGGATGCCGACGTGACGCACGCGATTGCACGCCAGTTGGGAAACGCTTGACTGCTTCCAGCCATACAGACTACAGTATCAACACTGTTGATACATAAAAGGATCAGGAATGCGCGTAACCATTAAAAAGTGGGGCAACAGCGCATCTGTGCGCATTCCTGCCCCGATCATGCTTGCTGCCAACCTCCAAGTCGACGCCACCGTGGATGTGCGAGAGGAGAGCGGTTTAGTCGTCATTGAGCCAGTCGTGGCTGATGTCGGTTGCGACCTGAACGCCCTGATCGCAGGCATCACGCCAGAGAACCTGCACGACGAGGTTGATTTCGGCCCGGCTGTTGGCGGGGAAGCGTTTTGATGGCCCGCTACATCCCGGACGCCGGAGATATTGTATGGCTGCAATTCAACCCGCAAGCTGGACACGAACAGGCGGGTCGTCGGCCAGCCA
Source organism: Betaproteobacteria bacterium (assembly GCA_009779355.1). Classification (GTDB taxonomy): domain Bacteria; phylum Pseudomonadota; class Gammaproteobacteria; order Burkholderiales; family Rhodocyclaceae; genus WRNU01. The sequence goes on from WREK01000001.1 coordinate 47,238, forward strand.
TTGTCCTTAGTCCCGCGTCTTACAATGGGCGCGTTGGCTTGATGCTGTGCTGTCCGATGACGAGCCAAGCAAAGGATTATCCATTCGAGGTGATTTTGTCCAACAAGACGAGCGTGGTGCTGGCCGACCAAGTGAAAAGCGTCGCGTGGAGCGCCAGAAATGCGGAATTCAAAGAAAAGGCAACGCCGGCTGAGTTGTCGGAGGTTCGCAGAAAGGCGGCGCTGCTGATCGGTGTTGCGCAGTGATTCGCCTGCTTCTCGTCATCATCGCGGCCATGATTGCAACTACAGCAGTCGCCAAAACGCACCGCGATCCGGCAATGCGACGCCAATTCATGTATGACAACCCGTGTCCGGCTACTGGCAGCACCAAGGGCGCTTGTCCTGGCTGGCAGGTGGATCACGTCGTTCCGCTGAAGTGTGGTGGTGCCGACGCTCCGGCCAACATGCAATGGCTGACCATCGGGGATCACAAGGCAAAGACCAAGCGCGAGGCGAAATCGTGCAGGGCGAAGAGCGCGAGGAGAAGGTGAGAACCGCCCCGCGTCGTCGGCCAGGGCGGGCGACACCAGCTTCCAGCGAACTAAGCCTGGAAATGATCTCGTCGTTCTGAACACGCATGGCTGAAAGCTCGGCCTGAATCCGCTTGAGGTGTTCCACTATGAGATTTTCGACCTGATCGGTCATGATGGCTCCCTTGAGCAAGTGTGGCCGCCCTTTGTTGGAAGCGCAACCGTCTTACGGCGCGTCCTGTCGGTGTCATCAGAGCCGCATTCGGGGCATTCAAGCGCGTCGGCGCCAAGAGGCCACACGGCGATCCACTCGTAGTCACACTCAAAGCACTCTGCCGTGCCGGAACACCATTGCTCGTTCATGCTGCTTTCCTTTCAAATCCAAGCGCCTCGAAATCGAAGTCGTCCCTGACGACATTCTCACCAAAACCTTCTGTCTCCAGAATGATCCGGTAGCGCTGCATAGCGTGGCTCTTGGTGTGGTTGTTGAATGGGTCGGTGAAATCCACGATCAGGGCGACATTCGGGCCGTTCTTCTTGGCCCGCAGCCCGCGACCGATGCGCTGGCGTAGAGCAACTTCAGCCTTACCACCACCAGCGAGAATGATCAAACCCACCGCCGGCACGTCGACGCCCACGTCCAAAATAGTTGTCCCAATCAGGGCGTCAATCTTGCCCGTGGCGAGCTTGTTGAGCGCCCGCTTGCGTTCTGTCTGGTCGTTTTCGCCCTGAATGAACTCAACCGCAAGACCTTTCGCTTTCAGGAGGTTTTGAAGTATCTCGCCATGCTTCTTCTGCTGGATTAGCACCATCGAGGATAGACCGTAGCGAGCGGCGCGGGCGACCTCGGCGACAATGGCCTGGTTACGCTCCTCATTATCGACGATCCCGATGCGGTAGGCAGACTGCCAGCCGGTGCCACGCAGAAGCTTGAGAGGCTTCTTCTTGAGGTCGATCACCTTGAAGTAGGGTTTGGCAAGGATCTCGCGGTCGATCAGCATCTTTTCCGTGACCTTAATCGCAATAGGGCCAGAGCTTGCCATCAGACGCATGTTGGCTTCTTCGTCGTCTTTCATGAACGGGGTGCCAGTGAGCGCCAGGCGGTAATGAGCGTTCTTGCAGTGGCGCAGAATCTCGAAGTAGGAGTTGCCGGACGCTTCGTGCGCTTCTTCCAGGATCACGAACTCGAACTTGGCGAGCAGGCTGATCGTCTGTTGGCGGACCGCGTTCTGTTCAGCGCATTTGCGCTCGGCGGCAGCTTTCATTTTCTCCGCATCGGCTTTCGAGGCTCTTTTTTTGTCCGCGAAATCGTATAGTTTTTCAAATTCGCGCTCCACGGTGGTTTCTTCGAGACGGCTCATGAGGGTCTGCACCATGCCGACACACATTTTCTTCACAGCCTGCTGACCTGCCGCATTGACATGACCAAACTGACCGTCGCCAAGCACGCTGCAAGGCACGCCAAGATCGCGCTCGAAGGCTTCCTTCATCTGATACATCAGAATGCCGCGTGTGGTCAGAAAAAGAGTAGGGCGGTTGATTCTGGCGAACGCAAGGCGGGCCACGAGCGATTTTCCGCCACCTGTCGCCACCTGAGCGATTATCTGCTTGTGCTTCACCAGTCGGCGAACTACTTCCATCTGGTAGTCGTAGCGTGGATCTTCCGGGAAGCTGCCGACTCTGGGATTCTCTGGACCAAGTGGAATCGGCGCCGGCTTGGTGACGAAGCGCACTTCGTAGCCCTTGCGTCGCAGATTGGCGCCGACAAAATGCACGAAACCAGCAGGGAACACACCACTGCGAAAGTCGAGAAAAGACGATCTTCCATCCCAATTTCCTGACTTGAAGGCTGACGAGTGTTCGGCGCCTTCAACCCGGTAGCTCAGTATTCGCTGAACCTCCAATTTTGCTTGACGCGATGGTTCGTGCAGTTTTGCATTTACGGCACTGCTCGCAATCGTAACTATTTCGGTCATTTGGCTATTGCTTTCTAAATACTCTTGGGTTAAATTTCCAGTCAGTCCTTACTAGAATATTTTACTTCATAGATGTCCAACACGCTTAACGTCGAGCACATTGCTGTTGATGCTCTGCGCCCCAACGCCTTCAACACCAATGTCGTCTCGCCCGACAATGAATCCAAGCTGGAAGAGAGCATCCGGCGCCTCGGCATGTTCAAGCCGGTTATCGCCCGCGAACTGCACGACGGCACGCTTGAGATCATCGGTGGCGAACACCGCGCAGGCGCAGCGAAGCGCATGGGCATCAAGACTGTTCCGGTCATTAACCTCGGGCGCATCGACGACAACAAAGCGAAGGAAATCAGCTTGGTCGATAACGGGCGCTACGGAACCGATGACACGCTACAGCTCGCTCAACTTCTCGAAGAACTTGGCAATGCGGATGAACTGGCGTCCTTTATGCCTTACTCCGACAACGATCTAGCGACAATCTTTGCGTCGGTAAATATAGCGCTCGATGACTTAGATTTACCGGACGATGAAGAAAAAGCCCCAAGCCTGAAAGAGAAACCGATTCAGGCGCATCAAATCGTCCGCTTCAAAATTCCGGTCGATGACGCTTCGTGGCTGACGAGTTTGGTGGAAAAGACCATGAAGGCGCAGAAATTCACCGAGTCCGACAGCCTGACCAATGCTGGCGACGCGCTCGTCTATCTGCTTGGGCAAGCGAATCAAGAATGAACCACAGACACCCATTCTCGCCGGAGTGCGAGGGCTGCATTAACGAAAGGTTCGATCCGTTCCGGTGCGAAACATGCGCTGGCGGTCGCAACTATGAGAGCGAGGACACCAGCGAAGAGCTGACCTACGCCGAATTCAAGGACTTGTTCAAGGAAGTAGCATGACAACCGACACCATTGCCACTATTGCCTACGCCCGTGATGCTGACGGAGAGCTGAGAGCGTTCGAGGTTGAGGCGAAATCCTACGGCGAAGCCATCGAGGCGGTGAAAGAGGAACTGGGTGTCAGTCGCGCTATGTGTGTTGTGCACAAGAAATGCGGAGGAAAAGGCAGAAACCCTAACTCGAAAAAGAAAGCGGCAGCATGACTGATCCAAAAATTGAGAAGTGGGAAGTCTCACGTCTCACTCCTTACGAAAACAACGTCAAAAAGCACGACCAAAAACAGGTCAATAAGATCGCCGAATCTATCAGGCGGTTTGGCTGGCGCGGTAATCCGATTCTCGTTGATGAGAATGGCGTCATCATCGCCGGTCACGGCAGACGCTTGGCCGCAATGAAGCTCGGTCTGATCGAAGTGCCGGTAGAGGTTATCGTCGGCAAGACCGAGGATGAGATCAACGCCCTGCGCTTGGCTGACAACCGCGTAGCCATTGGTGAATACGACAGCGACTTGCTGCAAGCTGAACTTGCCAACATCGACTTCGACCTCGACGGCATTTTTGACAAGAAAGAACTGGACTTCCTGGTTGCCGATCTTGCAGAAATGAAAACCGAAGCTTTTGTTCTCGACCTGGACGAAGAGGTCAAAGCGCAAGCTGAAGCGACCACGAAAAAGATCGCGGAGGCCGATGAGAAGCTTGTCAAGATCGAGAAGGCGCTTGGCTTCAAACAAATTCAAGGACGGGACGAGCGATGGGTCGCTCGGTTCATGGCGCAAATTGAGGCTGAGACGGGCAAGATTGGCGCCGAAGCGTTTGTCGGGTTCGTGCGGAATCTAATGCAAGCGCAAGCGGCTGCGGCATAAGGGGGATGGCGATGATTGATCCCTACAAGAAGATGCCCAAGACGCTGCGAGTTGGCTGCTACCAGTTCGATGTTGAACTACATGAACGTGGAGACGCCGAAGCAGAGCACTCGTTCGGCCATATGAATCCAATCAACCAAAAGATCAGGCTGCGCACTGGCATGAAGCGGCAAACCCTTGCCAACACCTTTATCCATGAGGTCATGCACGCGATTTTCTGGCACCAAGCCGTTGGGATCGCTGGCAGAGAGGGTGACGGCTGTCTTGGAGAAGAGGAAATCGTCCTCAAGCTCTCCAACGGCCTGTGCGCGTTCTGGCAAGACAATCCCGAGGCAGTCGCTTGGTGGCAGAGTCTCACGAAGCTGGAGAGCCGTTCGTGAGCGTCTATCACATCGACAAACGCTTCCACACCGAAGTCGAACGAACTGATCGGGTGCTGGAGATCGCAGAGGCTTTTGGTTTGGGCCTGGATGACAAAGAATTCGTTGTTTTTGACAACCAGCCTATCGAGATCGAGCAAGGCGACGTGGTGTATGTCACCGGCGAATCCGGTTCTGGCAAATCCACCGTTCTGCGCGAATTGGTTGGCAAGATGGAGGCAGATGGTCTGAAGGTCGCCGACATCGACAAGGTGGAACTGCTCGACAAGCCGCTGATTGACCAGATCGGCGCCGATACGGGCGAAGCATTGAATCTTCTGTCCATCGCTGGCCTGAATGATGCCTACCTGTTCATCCGCAAGCCAAAGGAGCTGTCTGACGGCCAACGCTATCGCTTCCGCCTTGCAAAAATCATCGAGAGTGCCGCGAAGGTGTGGGTCGCCGATGAGTTCCTTGCAGTTCTGGATCGAACAACGGCCAAGGTGATCGCGTTCAACCTGCAAAAAGTTGCACGAAGGGTTGGCGCAACGGTTCTGGTTGCCACCACGCACACGGATATGGTCGCCGACCTGGCGCCGAATTTATATATCGAAAAACGCTACCGGGAGAAGATCCACATCGTTCGCTCCCAAGAAGGCTACAAGACACTGGAGACGACGCAATGAGCAAGGAAATTATCGTTTTCACGAGCGCCGCATGCGCGCCGTGCAAGCAACTGAAGCCCGAGTTGGAATTTCAGGCCGGGCATCGCGGCTTTCCGTTGCGCTTCATTGAGATGAGCATCGCCAACCAAGCGGAATTCATGAAATACGAGGTTCGCAGTGTGCCGACCGTGGTTTGCCACGATGGCGAGAAGGAAGTTGGGCGCTTCCTTGGGGCAATGACACCCACGGCAGTCGAATCCAAGCTCGCTGAGTGGGGTCTGTAATGCTTTCGCGCTGCCTCGGAACGCTTACTGGTTGGACTCTTGTTGCCTTGAAGCTGTTTTCGCGCGACGGTGACGACGTGACTTGGCGACAAGATAGGTTTGCCGCATGACGCGCGCAGCTAGCGATTCGATGGTCGTTCTGGACAACGAGGACATTTTGGTCGAGCGTCACAAGATGCCCGACAAGCACGCCCTGTCGCTGTTGCCGGAAATCTACGTCGAGCGCGGCACCAAAGACGACTGGGATTTGCTGCACGAACTGCACTACAAGGCTGAAAACCTTGGCATCGGGCCGAGGATCTTCCGCTGTGTGCTGAACGGTCGAACTATCGGCGCCGGAGTGATGACTGTGCCGAAAATGCTGCTGTCTGGCCGGAACGAACTTTTCACCAACCTGCGTCCAAACCAAGGCGGGCGCGACACCAAGATCATCAACAAGTATCGGGCTGAGTGGATCAACGCACACGCTTGCACGAACAGTCGCCTGGTGTTGGACACAGTGTATCGCGGCGCCGGAATTGCCTACCGAATGCAGAACCTCATGATGCGAATGACTGGCTGCAAACTGATCGAATTTCAGTCCTCGATGTCGAAGTTCAACCCGTTTGCGGCAAAAGCGGGTATTCGTTTCACTCGCCCAAGACGTTCGGCAAGCTATGAGCGCGGTTTGGCATGGTTTCGCCGCTGGTTCGAGTCCATCCCGACCGATTACGTTGGGATCATGGCCGAAATCGACGCTATGTCGCCGGTGGCACGCGGCAAGTGCGTCGCCGAAATGCGGAAGTTCTACTACGACTTTAGTTCGATGGAGAAGTCAGGTGACAACCGCATGAACGGCACTCGCCGCGTCGATGCGCTGCCGGTCGGTAAGCTCCTCAAAAATCTTCAGCAGTTGGTGTTCGCCAGCCCGCTGTATGGCGTCTACGCAAATCCCGACTACAACAGCGCCAAAAAGTGTCCGGTGAAGCTCCCTGAGCGACTACCCCTTTTGGCGTTCGATAACCAGCCCACAGACGCCCCTCTCGACCTTTCTAAGCTGCTAGATGCCCATGAACGATAAACGATTGAGTGACAAACAGCTCGAAGTGCTGCGCGTCCTTGTCGAAGGCAACACGGACGGGAGTTTCGTCGATATGGATGAGCTGCTGGAGCGCGTCAATTACAAACCAACAAAGGCTTCGATGCACTTCTCAATCCGCCATCTGATCAAGCGTGACCTGATTGAGAAGAAAGGCACGGAAATGCGCCGGGGTCGGCACCGAAGCATCCTTGGGGCGACTGTCTTGGGGCATCACTTCGCTAGAGCCAACATGACCTCTCCTGCTGCCGCGATTCTTGGGGCCGAGGATGATCTCCTTGAGCTTGGGGATTCCTTGGGAGCCGAGACATCTTTCGGTATATATTAGATATAAAGGTTGTAGTAAGTAATGACTATAAATAATATTACCGAAACAGACCTCGGCCCCCAAGAGTCCCAAGTAAAGATCGTCGGAATGGAATTCATCGCCGGCCCCAATGGAAACGATGAAATCTCCCAAGCGCTCGGCTACGAGGTTATGCACCTGCCCGACAATAAAACGTATCGCACGCGCGTCGGCCACATGGCTCACCGACAGCCGGATTACTGCGCCGATGTGGTGTTCTGTCTGAACGAGCTTAAACTGCGCGGTGTCGTGCCATTTGTTTTGCCAACAGAGAAGGCGAAGCGTGCAAAGAAGTTTGAGCCTGGCTTTGTTGCCTTGTTCGAGATCGACGATGAATTGCACATGACGGAACCGCAAGCGACCGAGGCCGCTGCTGCCGCCTGCGTTCTTTGGTTTGTTGCAAATTCTAGTAAATTCTGACTTGACAAAATCGTAGCAACTCAATATGATTGCGTCAGTGGTTAACGGTTTCTCCTCCAAGCGGGCGCACACCCCTGGCGCCCCTTTTTTTCGTCTGGTTTGTCAGATAAGCAAAAAGGGAACTGACGACATGACGTGAGAAAAAAGAGGACTTTGCTTGAAATGCCGGTAGAAACCGGCAAGCGCCCAAGTCAGAGGCAATGGGCGGAAGCGGAAGCGCTGTGGGAGGCTGGCGAAGTTACGCTGCCCTTTCTTGCGTCCAAACTAAAAGTAAGCACATCTGGCATTTCGCTGCACATGAAGCGGCGCGGCATCGTTCGTGGCTCCAAGGCTGAAGAACACAAGAAGCGCGTCGCGGAAGCCGTCACCAGTGCCGCAATCGACGACGCAACCGTTCACGCCGGTCGTATCCGCGAGACAAAGGAACAGCACTACCAGATGGCTGCCGGCATTTCTAAGCTGGCGTGGAACGAGGTCATCAGCGCGAAAGCCAACGGCACGCCTTTCTCTGCTATTGCTGGCAACCTCAAAAGTCTCGACGCAGCCATGACAGTGCTGTTGAAAGCCCGCAATGAGCGATGGGCTGTCCTCGGTCTGGATCGCGCCGACACCATCGACAACGATGGTTTGCCACAACTGCTGATCTCGGAGCTGACCGCCGAACAGATCGAAGATCTGCGTTCCCGCGAATTCAATGAATTCGACGACATGGCGGGTGAGGTGGCGCAGATGGACGTCAACACGTTCGATAGCGCCAACAACGCAAAGAGCAACGAAGAGGACGAATAGTGGCTCTTCAGGCAAAGCTCGACCTGCACCCGAAACAAATGGAGGTCTATCGCAGCCGGGCGCGTTTTCGCGTTGTTGTTGCTGGTCGCCGGTGGGGCAAGTCGCAGCTTTCCAAGGTGCTGATGATTACCAAGGCGGCAAACAAGCCCAAGCAGAAGGTTTGGTATGTAGCGCCAACCTACCGCATGGCAAAGCAGATTCTCTGGACGGATTTGCTTGACGCGATTCCTGACAAGTGGATCAAGAAAGTCAACGAAACCAACCTGTCCATCAGTCTCGTGAACGGCAGTCGGATTGAGTTGAGAGGCGCGGATAAAGCCGATTCGCTGCGCGGCGTTGGTATTCACTTTCTGGTGCTGGACGAGTATCAGGACATGAGCGAGGAAACCTGGAGCATGGTGCTTCGCCCGACGCTTGCAGACACTGGTGGCCACGCGATTTTTATCGGGACGCCCAAAAGCTACAATGCCTTGTATGCCCTCTACAAGCTCGGCCAAGACCCGGAGCAGATAGCGGCGGGGCAATGGGAGTCCTGGCAATTCCCAACTATTTCATCCCCCTATATTGCGTTGTCGGAAATCGCCGCCGCAAAAGCGGACATGGATGAAAAGAGCTTTCAGCAGGAATTTGAAGCCTCGTTCACGACGATGAGCGGGCGCGTCTATTACCCGTTCGACCGGAAAGAACACGTCGGCAATTATCAGTTCGATCCGAAGCTGCCGATCTGGATTGGTATGGACTTCAACATTGACCCCATGAGCGCCATCATCATTCAGCCGCAGATGTCGGGCGAATTGTGGGCCGTGGATGAAATCGTGCAGTTCAGCTCGAATACGGAAGAAATCTGCGAAGCCATCGACAAGAAATACTGGCGCAACCAGCGGGCGATCACGATCTATCCAGACCCCGCCGGCGGACAGCGCCAGCACGCACGCGGCGAAACCGACATCGACATCCTGCGCGAAAAGGGCTTCAAGCATGTCAAATGTCGCCGCAAGAACCCCTTTGTCGCCGACCGCGTGAATGCCGTCAATCGCATGTTGCGGTCAGCGGATGGAACCATCCGCCTGCGTATCGACGCTTCTTGCAAGCACCTCATCAATGCCTTTGAGCAAACCATCTACAAGCCAGGCAGTCGGGACGTAGACAAGGACGCCAGCGTTGAACATGCCGCCGACGCGGCAGGTTACTGCATCGAGCTTGAGCATCCGGTGCGCAAGGTTGAAATCGGCGGTTTGTCCCGCTAACTCCAAAAGCAAAGAAATAATGAAATTCAAACCTGGACAAATCGCCACGATTGACCCGACCGAGGAGTCGGAGCAGTCGGTTCTTCCGCAAACCGACGAGCAGAAGCGGCTCAAAGCGCTGATCGCTCGTCGTCACCCGGAATACGAGAAAAAGATCAAGCACTGGAAATTTCTCGAAGATACCTACGAGGGTGGCCGTGACTGGTTCGAGGAAAACACCTTTCGCTACATCAAGGAGGGCGAACAGGAATTCTCCGAGCGCGTAATGCGCTGCTACCGCTTCAATCACAGCCGCGAAGTTGTGGATCTAATCAACAAATACCTGTTCAAGCAGAACATCACGCGCTCGGAAGATGCCCCGGAAAGCGTCAGAACCTTCTGGAAGAGGGCCACCAAGTCTGGTCTAAGCATCACCGAGTTCATGCGTCAGGCGAGCAAGCGCACGTCAATGCAGGGGCGCATCGGCATCGTGGTCGATACCACTGCGCCGTCTGGTGAAATGCTGTCGAAGGCCGACGAGAAGGCTGCCGGCGTTCGCACCTACGCCTACTCAGTCGGCCCAGAACAGCTTCTCGATTACTCCTTCGATAAGGACGGCGAACTAAACTGGGTGATTGTCCGCGAATGCGTCCGTGACGACACCGATCCCTTCATGTCATCTGGCGAACAGAGCGACCGCTACAGGTTGTGGACAAAAGAAGGTTGGCAACTGTTCGAGGAGCGCAAACAGGGCCGCAAGAAGGTCGTGATAAAGGTCGATGAAGGCGAATACGACATCGGCGTGGTGCCGGTAATTCTGGCCGATCACGTCATCAATGACAATGAATACGAATCGCCGGCCATGATCGACGATATCGCCTACTTGGATCGCGCAGTCGCCAATTACCTCTCGAACCTAGACGCCATCATTCAGGATCAGACCTTCTCCCAACTCGCCATGCCAGCACAGAACGTCCTGCCGGGTGAGGACAAATTCACCAAGATGCTCGAAATGGGAACCAAGCGTGTGTTCCTGTATGACGGCGAGGGTGGCGCCACCCCGTTCTACCTGAACCCCGATGTAAAGCAGGCGGAACTGATTGTCACCGTCATCAACAAGATCATCGGCGAGATTTACCACACGGTCGGCTTGGCCGGAGAGCGCACCAAACAGGATAACGCTGTTGGCATCGACAACTCTTCTGGCGTTGCCAAGGCTTACGACTTCGAGCGAGTGAATGCCCTGTTGGCCGCGAAGGCGGACAGTCTTGAAACCATCGAGAACAAGATCGCCCATCTGGTAGCTCTGTGGAATGGCGAAGAAGTCCGGTCGGATGACGATATCGTTTCTTACCCGGACAACTTCGACACACGCGGACTCTACGATGAATTCGACATCGCGGCGCGTTTGATGCTGATTGACGCCCCGGACACGATTCGCCGCGAGCAGATGACGATGGTGCTGAACAAGTTGTTCCCGCAGATGAAGGCCGATCTTCGCAAGAAGATCGAGGCCGAACTGAGTGGCTGGCCGGTCGATCCCATCGAGGAAGCCACGCGCCTTTCCCAGCTTAATGACAACTCACCCAACGCCTTCACCTCTGTTAAGAAGGGCAACACACCCACGCCGGCGGGCGGGGAGGGCAAGAAGCCGGCCAGCGACAAGCGCCAGGGACAGGTGACGAAGGAATCGAAGTAACCCCGTGCGGGTCAAGAGATCGACCCGCACAACTCAACCAATGGCCTAGAGACTGGCCGACGAAAGGAAACAAGAAATGGCAGTAACCCGCAATGTTTGGATCAAGTATCACAGCCCGGCTGGCGATGGTGGCGATGGTGGTAGTGGTGGCCCTGGCGCTGGTGGCGATAGCGCTGGTGGTTCTGGTGGTAGTTCGTCCGACGACAAGGACGGCGATGGTGATGACGGCGGCAAGCCCGACGACAAGGGTGGCAAGAAGGGGCCGACCGATGAAGAGGCTCGTTTGTTGAAGGAGAACATGAAGCGGAAGGAAGAGCTGCGCAAGACTCAGGAAGAGCTGACGACGCTCAAGGACTCCATCAAGGATCTCGACCTGGACGCCGTGCGCAAACTGCTGGCTGAACAGAAAACCGCCGAAGAAAAGGCGCTGGAGGCGAAGGGCGACTATGACCGACTGAAGCAGCGCATGGCCGAGGAGCATGGCAAGGAAGTGACGACCATGAAGGCGAAGATTGCCGAGCTTGAGGGAAGTGTCGGCAAGGCCAATGGCATCATCAACGATCTGACGGTCGGCACGCAGTTCGGCCAATCGCAATTTGTCGCTAGCGAGCTGACTCTGACGCCGACCAAGGCCCGCGTGATCTACGGCGACCACTTTGACATCGAGGACGGCAAGGTTGTCGGCTACGACAAGCCTCGCGGCGCCGCTAGCCGCACCGCGCTGGTTGATCAGTATGGCAATGCGGTTGGCTTCGACGCGGCCCTGCGCAAGATCGTTGAGGCAGACCCGGAGAAGGATCGCATGCTGAAGAGCAAGGTTAAGCCCGGTGCCGGCAGCGACTCCAGAAAGGCGAGCGGTGATCCGGCAAAGGATGCGCCTGGCGATTCGATGAGCAAGATCGCCGCCGGCCTGAAGGGACTGAAAATCGCCTGATGCTTTCGCGGTGCGTTGGTCTAGTAAGTGATTACTAGACAAAGACCGCGAATTATGTTAATGTATTGTTCGTCGGTGACTAGAGAGACGTAGGCCGAAAACCCCAACCTCTCTTTTCACCGAAAGGACAAAAATGCCTCTGTTGAAAGTGGAAGCTGAAAAGCTGTCCAACAACCAACTGGTTTCGGGCGTGATCGACGAGATCATCTTCCGTGACGATATGTTTGCCATTCTCCCGTTCATGGGCGTGAATGGCAAAGCCTACGTCTACAACCGTGAAAACACCCTTGGCGACGCCGAGTTCCTTGATCCGAACGATCCGATCACCGAATCCGCCGCTACCTTCACCGAAGTCGTGGCAAAGCTGCGTATCCTGGTTGGCGATGTGGATGTGGACAAGTTCCTGCAAGCCACGATGGGCGACACCAACGACCAGATGGCGATCCAGATCGCCAAGAAGGCCAAGAGCCTCGCAATGACGTTCCACAAGACCCTGGCCCAAGGCGACGCTTCCGCCAATCCGAAGGCGTTCGATGGCCTGCCGAAGATGGTTACGCCGACGCAAACCGTGGATGTTGGCGGCCAAGCGCTGACCCTCTCGATGCTGGATGAGTTGTGCGACACCGTGCCGCATGGCGCCGACGCCCTCGTAATGCGTCGCGGCACCATCCGCGCTGTCCGAGGTCTGCTCCGCGCTACCTACGGCACCGATGCCGTGATGCAGCAGGGTCTGAACTTCGATGGTCGTCCGGTGCTGACCCACAACGGCATTCCGATCATCATGAATGAGTATCTGGACGGCAATGAAAATGGCAACACCTGCTCCGTTTACGCCGTTCGCATGAACGAGCTGGATGGTCTGCACGGCATCTACGGTGGCGACAATGCCGGCATCGTGGTTGAGAACATCGGCACCGTTCAGAACAAGGACGCGACCCGCATCCGTCTGAAGTGGTATGCCGGTCTGGCGCTCAAGAGCACCCGTTCCATCGCTCGCCTGAAAGGTGTTACCAACATCTAATCTGTCCGTGTGCTGTAATAAACATTGACAAGAAAAGGCAGGGCGACCCCCTGCCTTTTTAATTAAAAATCCTGAAAGGAAAAGCATGAAACTCCGATTGACGGCCAAGGGTTGGGAAACCTACACCGGCCAAATGGGCGTGATCTTTTTCAAGGGCGGCCTGTCTGTCGATGATGTGCTGCCCGTCGATGCCGTGCGCGTCGCTGGCGTCATTGGCGCCGAGTGGGAAAACGGCAAGCCGGCCAACGTCAGCCAGATTTACCTCGATAACCTGCACACGCAGGCGTCGTCCGTGAAGGAAGGCCGCGAACCGCCAGCGCCAGTCGCGCCGAAAGCGGAACCCGTCGCTTCTGTTGCGACCTACACCCGCGAGCAATTGGCCGATACCGCCGACAAAGAAGGTATCGTCGGCCTGCGCAAGATCGCTGAACCGTTCGGCATCAAGGGCAACTCAATTAACGGCATGATCGACGCGATTCTGAAAGTCTCAGCCGCTCCGAAGGCCGAGTAATGAACATCTACCTCGCCGGCACGCCTGTTGCCCTGAGCGTCGTCTTGCGGGATCGCAACGGCAACGCGCTGGAGGTTGCTGCCATCGAATACCGCGTCGTCAAACAGGACGGCACCGAGGTGGTGGCGCGCTCTCCGCTGACGGGCTTCGATGGCGGATCAGAGGCCACGATAGAGATTCCCGCAGACATCAACGCGGTTGCGGTTCTTGATCCGGCGAGCATCACGGCGAGCATGATTGATGCCTTCTTTGTGCGTGAGAGCCGCACGGTGGAGTTGTTCTGCGTTGACGCAGGCGGCAACACGCTGCTGCTGACCGAGACTTACGTTCTGGAACCGGCGGAAACGCTGATTGCCGGTTTGAACTCTTTCCAAAGCTTCAGTCAGGCGGAACTGGTGGCGATGGATATCCCGCAGCTTTCCGGTTGGGGTTCTGCAAACGAAAAGGACAAGATTGCCGCACTGATCGAAGCGCGGTTGCAAATCTGCCAGCTTCGCTTCGACATTCTGAACTCGAACGTCAGCTGGGGTCAGGACAACCTGAACTACATCCCGGAAGGCACCTACCCGACGCCATACGCCGGCATGTTCATGTTCAGTGGTGATCTGACACTCATCACTCCTAGCAACTTCGTCAAACTGCCGCCGCGCTTCAAGATGGCGCTGTGTCGCGCCCAGGTAGCGCAGGCTGATGCGGTTCTCGGCGGCGACCCTACCGATATTCGGCGCAAGGAAGGCTTGATTCTCGAAACCATCGGTGAAGTGAAGCAGATGTTTCGGGGCGGCAAGCCGCTGGATCTTCCGGTGTCGAAGCGGGCGCTGAAATATCTGTCGCCATTCGTGTCGTTCTCCAAGCGCATTGGGCGAGGCTGACGTGGTTTGCGACGACTTTGCCGCGAAGCTGTCCGCCGAATACGCGCTGTTCCTGCTGGCCCTGAGCGGACGCTATCAGCAGATGCGGGCGCCCGGCGTTGAAGTTACGCCCCGCGCCATTGCTAATATGGACAAGGACGCTCGCCAGCTTGCGGGGACGTTCTATGGGACTGCCGAATGCGGTTTTGACGACTATCTGCGCACGCTGCTTGCGGACGCTTCTGACGCACTGCAAAGCGCCCTGACGGTGCGTAAAAAAGAAGCGCTTGCGCTTGTTCGCGGGATGTTGTTTGAAAATGCGCAAACCGCGATGAAGATGACAAGGACAGGTATCGGCGGCACCGTTTCGCTGCTCGGCGGGGCGCACGGTGCGATTGGTCTGCTGGTGCAGCAACAGGCAGGCAAGATCGACTATCGCGTGACCGATACCGCTGGCCGTAAATGGAAGGCCGAAGCGTTGTTTCGCGTCGTGACGCGGGATTTCGCCTACCAAAGTGGGATCGACAGCCAGGTCGAGCGTCTGACGTTGGCCGGTGTAAATCTCGTCGAAACACCGAAGGGGCGCGTTCTCTCGTTGCGCGGCACGGACAGCTACGAAAGCCTTGCCGACGTGCGCGAAAGCGTGTTCCACATCAACTCGCACGAATACCCGGTGCCTCATGCTGCTTCGCCCTAACCAGAACTGCCGCATTCGCAAAACGACTGGTGAGACAGACGTGTATGGCGTTCCCATCGCCGGTCCGCAGGTGGTCGAGCGCTGCGCCATCATTCGACTCAACATCAAGAACGAAAAATCCTCGGTTCGCGCCGACACGTCGGCGTCCCGAGGCAACGCCCGCGAACTGGTGGCAGACACGATGTTTCTGCTGACCAAGAACACGGTGGCGGCAATCGACGACCTGCTGATTTTTGGCGATCAAAAATACTGGATTGTCTCGAAATTTCCCCGTCACGACCTGCAAGGCAAGCTCGATCACTACGAGGTGACTTGCTCCATCTGGAGAGCCTGCGATGAATCTGCTTCCTCTTGCTGAGAGACTTGAAAAAGAAGGTGTTGGCATCATGGCCGAAACCATTTTCATCAACATGATTCCAGCTGATGCGCCGGAAGGCGTGCTTTTGCGGAACAAACTGCGAGGCACGGACATTGACTATGAACTGCCCGGCTATTACCGAACGGCCTTCCAGGTCATCGTCCGTGCCACGACCTATACGGCTGGCGAGGCATTGATCCAGCGCGTGTTCGACGCTTTGGCTGTTACCGAATCGCAGATTGGCCCGATGTATTTCAAGTTCATGCGGCCAAAGACCAAACCCGTTGTGTATCCACTCTCCAAGGGCAGCCTGTTGGAGTTCTCGGCTGACTTCGCGGTGGCGTTCACCGAATGACGCTTGAGATCGACGGCATCGAGCGTCTGAAGCTCCAGTTGAGCCGTTTGCAAGACGTTCCCGACATGGTGAATCAGGAGTTAGAGCGGTGCGCGAAAGAGGTTGCAAAGAAAGCTCGCAACATGGCGCCATACGAATACAAGGATCTGATAGACGCAATCCAGGTCGCGCGTCGCGGCGCCCAAGGCGCAAATGGCCGTTTCATGAAAGGCGTGTCCAATTACGAGGTCTATATCAACGAAAAGCACCCGGTCAGAGACCCATCTCACAAGGGCGTCAGAACGGTTGGCGAGTATGCTTGGATAGTGCATACGCATATGGGTTGGGGGTCAACACTGGGGACGCTTCCGGGCGGCAGACCCTTCATGCCAAATGCAGAGCGCAGCTCTGGCCCGAATGGCGAGGAGCGCGGCGGGAGGTTCTTGGAGCGAGCATTGGAAGAAATGCGCAACGAGATTAACGCGAGACTTGGCAAGAAATATATGGAAGCCGTTGAAGGCTAGATTTTTTGTCATTTTTATGGTAATGTATTCTAGTCAGAACTTACTAGAAAAGTAAGTCGCAAAATGCAGTTACTCCCCAACAGAGAAAGGAATTGGAATGGCAAGTGACATCAAGAACGTCAAGCTTGGTGTGTGCAAGGTGAGCTTTGGCGGCAAAGACCTTGGCTACACCAAGGGCGGCGTTGAAGTCTCCGTGAAAACGGAAACTCACAAGGTCATGATCGACCAGTTTGGCAAGACCCCCATCAATGAATACGTTATGGGCCGCGAAGTTACCGTGAAGGTGCCGCTGGCTGAAACCACGCTGGAAAACATGGTTGAGATCATGCCAGGCGCGACTCTTGTTGTTGATGGCGTCGACCCTGACCGGAAGGCCGTCAATGTTCCGACCGGCGTTGGCACCAACCTGATCGACATCGCCAAACCGCTCGTTCTGCATCCGATTGGTAAGCCCGAAACCGACAAGTCCGACGACTTTACCGTGTTCAAGGCCGCAACCGCTGGCGCCCTCCAATTCAGCTACAAGCTTGAGGACGAGCGGATCTTTTCCTGCGAGTTCAATGGCTACCCGGATAGCAGCGGCGCCGAAAGCAAGCTGTTTGCCGTTGGCGACACTTCTGCGGTTTAAACCATCTAGTCAGAATTGACTAGAGAAATTCAATCATAAACCCCGCTGCCTCAAGCGGGGTTGCCACATCAAGGAGCAATAAATGAAGGTTTTGAATCTCGACAAGCTGAACAAGCAGGAAGGCCGTCAAATCGTCCTCTTTGGCAAGACGCACGCTATCGACGGAATGACGGTGGATAACTTCATCAAAACGACCAGCGTGGCCGAACAGCTTGCCGATGAACCCTCCATCGCCAAGCAAGTCGAAGCTACTGTCGACTTGATCCTGCGCAGCGCGCCGACCATCGACCGTGCCGATCTGCTGAAGCTCGAATTGGAGCAGCTTCAAGCCATCGTCGCCTTCATCAAGGGCGAGGATGTTGATGGCGTCGAGTCCAGCGAGGGCAACGGCGAAAAAAAGTAAGTAATGCCGACATCGAGGAGCTTGATTTTGGGTTCCTCTTTTGTCGGGTATCTCACTTCTACGCTATGTCCTACGAAGAAGTGATGCGGATGCCGATCAGGACGTTCTGGTTCATGAACTCCAATATCGAGCGCATTCAGGCACAGAAGGACATGCGCTCCTTGACCGTTGCGGTGTGCGGGCAGGGCGGCGAGACCGCGCAACAGTTCCACGAACGTCTCATTGTCGAGGCGGGAACGGTGGTGAGGCTGAAGTTTGACCCAATGCGTAACGCGCATCGTGACGAGGCCGGGTTTTCCGCATTGAGGGATATGGCAAAACAGCAGTAACAAGGAATCAAAATGGCTGGCGGCAGCGAGATCAAAAGCACTCTTACCCTGGATGTATCGAAGTTTAGCTCTGCTCTCGAAAGCGCCGTCGCCGGCACAGAGAGCCTTGAGAAGCACCTGAAGAGTGCGGCCAAGGTCGCTGCTGACTTCGACAAGGGAATGGCTGGTGTCGGCAGTGACCTGGCCGGCACCGCCAAGAACTTCCGTCTGCTCGATCAGAGCGTGGAGGGCATGGTTTCAAAGCTGTCCGGTGTTGTTCACAACTTCGAGCAGCTTTCGCGGCGCACCGGCAGCGTCGCTGGCGATGTCGAACGACTTGGCTCGGCGATGAAGAAAACCGCCGGCATCAACGCCGACGAGTGGATCAAGACCTACGGCGACAATCTCGGCAAGCTCACCCCGGCGCTGAAACAGACCGTCGCTTCGATCATCGACTTCGACCGGGCGAATATCGCGTCTGCCGAGACCGCCAAAAAGACCGCTGCTACCACCGTTGAAGCAAAGCTGAAGGCGCTCAACGCCGAGCGCGAGGGCAACCGCAAGATCATCGCCGAGCGCGAGCAGACGATGCGGGAGTTGGCGGCTATTGAAGAGCGGGCGCAGAAGCGGTCTGACGCAGCTTATACCGACTGGAGGAACAGAAAAAAGAAAGACGATGAGCTGCGAGGGAAGGCGACTGCTGCACAAGAGGCGGCAAATGCCGCAGCCATCGAACGCGCCGCGCTTGAGTCTGTCGTCAAGGAGATTAGGTGGAAGAATGCCGAAATCGACAAGTCGATTGCCTTGATTCGTCAGGAGGGCGGCATTGCGCAGGCCGCTGGCAACAGCAACAGAAAAGAAATTGAGCGGACGAAGAACGCAAGAATCGACGCTGATCGCAGGATGCTTGATGGGGTCAAGCGTGCTGAAACCGAGCGCATCAAGTCCGACCGCAAGGTTGCCGAAGCGCACAAAAAGGCCGTCAATGAGATGGTCGAACATGAGCGCCTGAAAGCGCAGCAGGTTGCGAACGTGTGGGCGAACGTGCGGCGCTGGAGCGGCAGCAAGCTCATGCAGGGTCTTGGCATGGCGGTTGAGAAGTCTGCTGAAATGCAGCAGATTCAGCTTCGCCCGGAAGCATTTGGACTCAAGGGGGCCGAACTTGAGGAGTTCAATAAAAAAGCGTTCGATCTGCGACGCCAGGAAAAATACCTGTCCAATCTTGACGCAATTCAGGCCCGTTTCACAGCGATGGCATCGCTCGGCCACAACGACGTTAGGATCATCGACGCCACGACTGGTAAATCCATCCAGACTGTGCAGGCGCTGAAAACGCTTGGCTACGAACATGGCAACGTGACGGATATTCAGCGGAACCTCTACGGTATCGCTGAAATGCGCCAGGTCATGAACGACCCGGCGGCGATCAACAAAACCTTTGACACGGCATTTCGCATGGCGAACGTGTCGGGCGGCAAGATTACGCTGGCCGACATCGAGACTGTTCTGCGTAACCTTGGCGCTGGCGCCAACAAGATCAGCGATACAGGCTTGATGAACCTTGCCGCACTGGCCGAACAGGCAAAGGTTTCGGGTGGTCATGGCGGCAGCGGTGGTGGTGGCGCGGGCGTCTCCTCGGTCGGTAACATGATCAAGATGGCGCAGCTTTACGCGCTTGGTAAGCCGATTCCTACCTCGCTGGTCGAAAAATACATGGAAGCCGGCCTGATGGCTGGCGACATTTCCAGTCTGGATATGGTCAAGGGCGGCAAAAAAGAGCACACCGCGATGCTCAACGCCATGAAGCGCAGCGGCCTGAAGAATGCGGACATGATTGCAGAAGATCCGGTCACTGCGCTGTGGAACATGCGTGCGCCGCTTCTGGAATTCATGCAGAACAAAAATCATCGTGCTGAGTATTTTGGCAAGAGCGACATCAACGATCCGAAGACGCAACTGACGGCGTTCATGAAGTTCTTTGCGCAGTCTGGCATGTCGCACAGGGCCGTCTCGCAGATGGTCACGGCGATGAATCCGGCCTACCACGAGCGAACCAAACACGTCACCGACTCTGCCATGAATGGCATGGGTGCGGAAGAAGCGCTCAAGAACGCTGAGGCGATGAAAAACTGGAGTCTCGCTGTTCAGGAAATGAAGAAGGGCATCGAAGATCTGATGTCCTCATTCACGCCGTTGCTTGGCGAGTTGTCTGTGTTTCCCAAGACCATTGGCGCAATGGCCGCATCTCTTGCGGGGTTCGCCAAAGACAACCCAATGATTGCGAGTTTTGCGGCAATCACGCTCGGCGCCGCTGGTTTGAATCTGACTTTCACAACCCTTCTCGGCACGTTCGGCAAGGCGCAGAACATTTCCAGCGTCATGGCGAATGTGTGGCGGTCGATGGTTGGCGGCGCTACGCAGGCACAGGCTTCCACCGCTGCCGCCACGACCGCGATGGCTGGTTTTGGCCGACAAGCAACCATCGGCGCCGGTGCCGCCTACAAAGCTGCGCTCGCCAAAGAGGCTACAGCAAAAGCTGCGAAGTTTGCTGCCGCAGAAGAACTGAAACACACCCGCGCTGTTGTTGCTGCAAGTTCTGGTGTGGCGCGCTTGCGAGCAACTGAGGAAATGCTGGTTCCGGCAAAGCAGAAGGTTATCGCCGCAACGAACGCGCATACCGCAGCGAAACTTGCCGTTACTGCCGCCTCGGACAAAGCGAGTATTGCTGCGCGGGCGCAAGCTGGTGCCATGACGGTGCTGCGCGGAGCGATGGCGTTGGTAGGTGGCCCAATTGGAGCGATTACTGTTGGTCTTATGTTGGGTGTTGCCGCGTGGAACAAGTGGGGCGGGGCGGCAGAAACAGCGTGGGACAAAGCGGTGAACGCTGGTGAAAAACGCATCAAAACCCTAGAAGATAGGATTGATGAGTTTCACAAAAAATCCAGAAACATGCAGGTGGCTAAACAGGCTGGCTACGCTGGCGACGATGAAAAAGTTGCCGAAGCTTATGTCGAGTTGCGCGATCTGGAAAAAATCAAAGAAGAGGCGCTAGCAAGAGAAAAGCGCTTGGGCGCTTCTGGTTCCGCATATCACACCCTAAACGAGCGAAGAATAAAGGTAACAAATAGGGATGGCACAATAGACTATACGTCTCTCAACGAGCGAATACCCTATTTGAAAGAATTGCTGAACAAAGTCGACGGCATTGAACAAGCCGAAGCGATTCTTGCCAAGTTGAAAACCAAAGCTGGCCTCAATCAAGATTCCGAGATAGCTGGCATTATAAACGACATCAAGAAAGGCGCTGATGGCGGCAACCCGCACCAGTTCGAGAACGCCTGGATCTCCCAGTTTTCACAGGCAAACTCTCGTGCCAACATCGCACAACTGAAGCTCGACAGCCTGATCTCCGGCAATGCCTCCTATGAGAAGCAGGCAGAGCAGGAAGTCATCGCTATGTGGGCGAGCGGCAAGTTTGATGATGGTGGCAACCCCAATCATCGGCCTTTTTTGAAAGGCGCCCAATACGACGAAAAGGGCAAGATCACAAACAAGACCTATGACCCGCTTAGGGGGTGGGACACGAACGATATTGACCTTGACGCAAAAAGAATCGTCGGCACGCTCAAGGACGAAAATGGCAAGGATGTAAAAGGTAAAGACGGCAAGCCCATAAATGTTGAAAAGTCCCTAAACGACCTCATCGAACTGCTTGCGCTGAGAAAGAAGGAAGAGGCTGCACTTAAAGATCTCGGGTTCGCCAAACAGCGTTCGGCTGCGCTGGACGAGGACATGGAGGTCGCCATGTCGCGTCTGACGGGCGAAACCGAGGGGCAGACCGACGCCATGAAGGCACTGAACCGCGAGTTCGCCCGCGCCGAAAAGCGCACGCCTGACACTCTCAAGAGCGACAACCACAACGCCGAGAAGCAGGCCGCGCTGATCAAGCGAGCCACCGTCGACTACGCCAACATGAGCGCCGATCTCGTTCAAAAGAACACAGAGATGGAGGCGCAGTTCCTCGAAACCGAGCGCGAGCGGTTGCTGGCGGGGGTCAATGCGACCTTCGAGGCGGAACAAAAGAAGATGCGTATTGTCATGGAGAGCATGAGCAAGCGCATCGAAATGATGGAGGAGGAAATCGCAGCGATGGAGGCTGCGGGCAAGAAGGAAACTGAGGCATACAAGACCGCCGTTGAGGCATACAGCGACGCCATCGAGGCGAAGAAGAAGGGCGAGAGGGAGTTCGACCGCTTTAAGCGCAACCTCGAACAAAAGCGCGACCGCGATTCCTGGACCGGCCTTCAGAAGATGGTCGATAGTTGGGACAAGGCATACGACCGGCTCAACGAGTTCGGCGAGCGGTGGGCCTCGAACTTCGCCAACGAACTTGGCACGCTAATCACGACCGGCAAGGCGGACTGGCGCTCATTCGTCAGCTCGATGATGGCCGAGTTGTCCAAGCTCGCGCTGAACAAGGCGCTGGCCGGAATGCTCGGCGGTGCGAATGGCGTGGGTGGTGGCGGGCTTGGTGGTGTTGTGAAGGGCTTGTTGGGCTGGATGGGTGGCGGTGGGGCTGGCAAGGGTGCTGGTTTTGCGGCCAGCGTCAACAACAGTCCCTACAGCGCAACGGGCGGTTCGACTGGTCTGGTTGCCGGCAGCAGCGTGCTAGATGGTGCTTTGAGTGGTGGTGGTGGTGCGGGTGGGGCTGAAGGTGTAGCGAATTCGTTTGTCAATCTGGCGGCAAATTCCGACATTCTGAACGAGTCGTTTGGCAGCTTCTCGATGATTGCGGACATGGCGAATGAAGCGCTGCAAGATACGACCGATCAGGGCGTAATGGGCTTTCTGGGTGGTCTGTGGCAGAGCATCACGGGCATGTTTACCAAGCAGTCAGCCGAACAGGCGGAAGTGGTGGCGCTGACCACTCTTACTGCCGCCGCACAAGCCGCAGCAAGCGCATTGCTTCAAGTTGCCGCGTCCAGCACCGCCAGCTCGTTTGGTGGCATGGCGGCCAATGGCGCGTATTTCGATGGCGGCATGTCGTTCTTTGCGAACGGCGGCGCTTTCACCAACGGCATCTACGCCGACCCAACCCTGTTCCGGTTTGCCAACGGTGGCAAGTTTGGTGTGATGGGTGAAGCGGGGCCGGAAGCTGTGATGCCCCTATCCCGCGATGGGAAGGGGCGTCTTGGCGTGACGGTGAATGAGGGTATGGTTGGTAGCGCCGACAACACCGTTGTCAATATTGCCATCACGGTGAATAACAATGAGGGCGGCGGTAAGGGTGAAAGCGAGAGCGGTAGCGGCGATGAGGCGAGCGGGTGGAAGCAATTCTCCAACCGCATCAAGTCGCTTGTTGTGGAAGAGTTGGCGTCGCAGAAGCGTCCTGGCGGATTGCTTTACGGGTAAGCGGCTAAAATGCAGTTGGGTAAATTTGCATGCTGTCTATTCCTGCCGGGGCGTATCGAAACGTGGATAGCGCCCCTGATTTAACAGTTACTTTTACTTCGACCAGTTCTTTGTAACAGGCACCTGTAGCTTCTGCACTAAGAATATATTCTCCAGGCAATAAGTAGAGTGTGATTTTTTCTCCAGCGTCAACATCAGCAACAGACGCGGCATCAATGTAGATTCTCGTATAGCATCCAGCGCCAAAAAGAAAGCCTCTGTCCCGTTTGAAAATTACCGTGCCGGACTCTGGCTGTTGCGTTGTAAGTTTTTCGCCAGCTTGAAAAATCCTATTTTTTGGAACGGGCGTCGCTGCCTCTGTTGAGATTGGCGAAACCGAACAAGCCGACAGTAACCAACACACAGCAATAGCAACAAAAACCCTTCTCATTTTCAACCCCTGTTAACAAATAACAATTCCATTTTACACGTTGCAAAATTGCTGTTGTTGGCAAATTTGCGCCAGCGCCGGTTTTTTGTCGCCAAAGTATGCCAATACGCCTTTACATTTCAGTAAAAACTTACTAGAATTCCAGCATGAGCAAGCCCGCTTTCACCTGGACACCCGACCTCGGCGCACAGCAGAGTATTGAACCAGCCGTAACCCAAACGAAATTCGGAGATGGTTACGAATTGCGCACCGCCGCAGGCATCAACTTCAAACCGCGCTCATGGGCGGTAACGTTCTCTAAGAACGCGAGCGAAGCCCTGCCACTGTTAGCTTTCCTTGAAGCGTGCGGCGGCGTTGAAGCGTTTGCATGGACTGATCCACTTAACAGAGCGGGAACTTACGTCTGTCGGAAGTGGGACGCAACCCAAACAGTGTTTGGCGTCTATTCTGTCTCGGCGGCATTCGATGAGGTTTTCGAGTATTGATCCAGTAAGGGCTTACTAGAATGACAACGCCAATCGCTGCTGAAATTCAATCCTTATCACCAACTGCGATCTTGGAGTTCTTTGTTCTTGACATGAGCAACTTCGAGGGCGGCGGTATCGCTCGCTTTCACGCTGGCACCAACGGGCTGCAACAGCCGGTGTGGTGGCAGGGTGTCGAATACCTGCCATTGCCTATCGAGGCCGAAGGTTTTGACATCATGACCAAGGGGCAGCTTCCGCGCCCGAAGGTGCGTGTGGCAAATATCGGCGGGTTATTTTCGGCGGAAGCGCGACAGCATGACGACCTGATTGGTTGCAAGGTGACGCGCAAGCGCACTTTTATGCGCTACCTGGACGCCAAAAACTTCCCCGGTGGTGTCAATGCAGACGCCGACCCCAATCAATGCCTGCCAGATGACATCTGGTTTGTGGATCGCAAGTCCATCGAGAACCGCTACGTCATCGAGTGGGAGCTTGCCTCGGCCTTTGATGTGCAGGGCGTGATGCTGCCGTTCCGGCAGATTATCCAGAATTCATGCCCGTGGAAGTATCGCGGCGCCGAGTGCGGTTGGGTTGGTGGTTATTACGACAGGGACGACAAGGCGACCTACGAATCTGGGAAGGACTATTGCGCCAAGCGATTGTCATCCTGCCGCATCCGTTTTGGCGTTACTGTCGATCTGCCGTTTGGTGGTTATCCAGGAGCGCACCGTTTCGATGGCTAACGATCTGCTTGCTTTCATTCAGCAGGAGGGCGCACGCCAGTATCCAAGTGAAGCCTGTGGTCTTGTTGTGCGCGTCGGCAAGAAGTCTGTTCCGGTAGCCTGCAAGAATGTCGCGGAAAACCCGCAGGCGCATTTTGTGATGGATGTCGTTGATTACGCGAAGGTGTCGGACATGGGCGAGGTCGTCGGTGTGTGGCACACGCATGTTGAGATTCCGCCGACGCCTTCTGTGGCCGACAAGCGAGGCTGCGAGAACTCGGAAATGCCTTGGTATATCGTCAGCGTGTCCAAGGCTGGCGATGGTTTTGCTTTCAGTGACATGGAGATTCTTGAACCGTCCGGTTTCGAGCTTGATTACCTTGAGCGCCCGTATGCCTTTGGTGTTCTCGATTGCTGGAGTCTGGTGCGTGACTACTACCGACGCGAATACGGCATTCGGCTTGGCGACTACCCGCGCATCGAGCGATTCTGGGCCAAAGGTCACAATTTCTTCGGCAACCCCGAACACTGGAAGAACGAAGGGTTCAAGCAACTCATCGGCGGTGAAGAGCCGCAGGCGGGCGATCTGCTCTTCTTTCAAACAAGCGGTGACATTCCGAATCACGTTGCCGTCTACATTTACGACGACACTATCTTGCACCACCCACATGGCCGGCTGTCGCGGCGGGACATTTACGGCGGTTATTGGCAGAAGCACGCCATCATTCACCTTCGCCATGAAATAAAATGCACCTGACGAAAATCATCCTCGATGGCCCTCTAGGTAAAAAGTTTGGCCGCAAATGGGAACTCGCGGTTAATTCGCCACGCGAAGCTCTAAATCTGATCGAGGCAAACACGCCCGGACTGTTCAACTGGCTGCGTCAGAATGCAAAAAAGTATTCCAAGTATGCAATCACATGCAAGAGGGGCGACCACGTTGAGGAATTCAACGAGGAGCAATACCTGAAGCAAGAGGGGCAATTCGATGAAATCCGCTTTGTGCCTGTTGTTGAGGGTGCGGGCGCAGTGGCGAGAATTGTCGTCGGCGTTATTTTGATTGTTGTTGGTGCGGTAATGACGTATTTTGGGAATCCGTATGGTGTAAATGTAATGATGGCCGGTGCGGCAATGGCCTTTGGCGGTGTTGCCGAACTACTCGCGCCCAAACCCAAAACAAGCAAATCCAAGGACGCAGAACACAAAGGCTCCTACTACTTCAACGGCCCCGCCAACACCACAGAGCAGGGTGTTCCCGTCCAACTGATCTACGGTCGCTGCCTCGTCGGTAGTCACGCCATTTCAGCGGGCGTCAGCATTGACCAGTTGATGTAAGGTGCGGCGATGAGTGAACAGCTCAAAGTGATCGCAGGCGCCGGTGGCGGCGGGTGTTTTCGCGCCGGCACACAGGTTCAACTAGAACATGGCGAAACCATCGCCATCGAACTGCTGAAAGAGGGCGATGAAGTTCTCGCATTCGACGAACGGGGCGAGATCCACCTAGCGAAAGTCACCAAACTGCATTACCACGCCGATCCGCAGCCGATTCTGCGGGTGAGGTTCTGGAAGGGCGAGGTTTTCATCACGCCAAACCATTGGGTGCTGAACCAATACGACAGCTTCGTGGAAATTGGCCGTCTGACGACGCACGACGCGCTGGTGGATGGCATGGGGCATTTGCGCCCGATCATTGACGCCGAACTGGTCGGGCACGAACCTGTCTGGAACCTCACCGTCGAGCCGCATCACACCTTTATCGCCGACGGGATCAGGGTGCATAACGGTGGGCATCGTGACCGCTACCCTGTGATCGCTGGGGCAGGTGGTGGCGGTGGCAAGAGCAAGGGCGGTCGTGCCGCCATCGAAGATCCAGAAAGCCTGCAATCCCGCGCAATGGTGTCGCTCATCGACCTGCTCGGCGAGGGACAGATCGGCGGCCTGGTCAATGGCGCCAAGTCGATCTTCTTCGATGACACACCCCTGGAGAACAGGGACGGCACACGCAACTTCGAGGGCGTGTCATGGGATTTCCGCGACGGCCAGCAGATTCAAACGCCGATGAAGGGCTTTTCCGACATCGAGGCGCCGACCGTGGTGAACGTCAGGGTCACGAAGAATCAGCCGGCTGTTGTGTCCATCACCAACCCGAACGCCGACGCGGTGCGCCTGCTAGTCACGATCCCGGCGCTCACCTATCAGGACACCAATACCGGCGACA
This sequence comes from Betaproteobacteria bacterium, assembly GCA_009779355.1. GTDB lineage: Bacteria > Pseudomonadota > Gammaproteobacteria > Burkholderiales > Rhodocyclaceae > WRNU01. The sequence continues at coordinate 74,161 of WREK01000001.1, forward strand.
CGCACGGTTCAAGCGTCAAATTTCGCTTTGAGATTTCGACCAATGGCGATAGTGGGGCATACGTGCCTTTTTCGGGCGATTTGACAATTACCGGCAAGACGCGCTCGCGCTACCAGAAAGCTTATCAGTTCTGGCTGCCGAAGGGTGGTGCTGCTTTCGGCGTTCCGGTTACACGCTGGAGCATCAAGATGGTGCGTGTCACCGACGATGCCAAGACCGGCAACATCAACAACGAAACGTGGCTCGACACCTACACGGAGATCACCAACTCAAAGCTGAGTTACCCAAACTCCGTGCTTTGTGGCGTCAATATCAACTCTGAGCAGTTCAACAAGATTCCAACCCGTGCCTACCTGGTTGATGGCCTCTACATTCAGGTGCCGTCGAACTACGATCCAGTTACGCGCAGCTACATCGGCGTCTGGAACGGCACATTCAAGGTGGCAACGTCCAGCAACCCGGCGTGGATTCTCTACGATGTGCTGACCAACAAGCGCTATGGTCTGGGTCAGTATCTCGGCGCCGCCAGTATCGACAAGGGCAAGCTCTACCAGATCGGCAAATACTGCGATGAAATGGTTGACAATGGTTTTGGCGGACTGGAGCCGCGCTTCGCCATCAACACCGCGATCCAGAGCCGCGTCGAGGCTTACCAACTGATCACCGACCTTTGCTCTGCCTTCAACGGCATGAGCTACTGGAATGGCGGCATGGTTGGTTTCACGCAGGATGCTCCGACCGATCCGAGCATGATCTACAGCCAGTCGAACGTGATCGACGGCATTTTCCAGTATGCGGGATCTTCAAGAAAGGATCGTCACTCGGTTGTCCATGTGACGTGGAGCGACCCGGAGCAGAACTACAGGCAGGCTATCGAATACGTCGAGGATGCCGATTTAGTTGCCCGCTACGGTATTCGCAAGGCAGAGGTTTTAGCTTTCGGTTGCACCACGCGGGGTCAGGCGACGCGGGTAGGCAAGTGGATTCTCTACACCGAAGCCTACGAGTCCGACATGATTACCTTCAGCGTCGGCATCGACTCCGCACTGGTTATGCCCGGCGATGTGGTAAAGGTTCACGACGCAAACAGAGCGGGTAAGCGCATGGGCGGGCGCTTGAAAGCCGCCACGCGCACCTCTGCGACACTCGACGCACCCATCAAGCTTGGCGTCGGCGTGTCGACGATCTCCATCAGAATGCCAGACGGCAGCTTTGTGGATCGCGGCATCTACGAATCTGGAAGCATCTACGAACTGAACACCGTGAGTTGGCGTGACCCACTGCCGGATGATCCGGTGCCGAACGCTATCTGGTTGATCGCCGAGGCCAATCTCGAACCGATGCTGGCCCGCGTGATTGGCGTCGCTCAAGGCGAGAAGCCCGGCCAATTCGTGATTTCCGCACTGGAACACAATCCATCCAAATACAACGCCATCGAGAAGGGCTGGCAGCTCGAAGAGCGCAAAATCTCGATCATCGACACCAAGAACGTCGCTGCCCCTGGCGACTTCACCGTGTTCGAGTCGCCGTATCTGGTGGCTCCCGGCGTCCTTGGCCTGAGCCTGTTCGCGTCGTGGAGCGGCAACGCTATGTCCTACGAAGTGACGTGGCGACGAGAGGGCAAATACGCAACCAATTGGGAAAGCGTCACGACCAGCAGCCCGGTGTTGGATCTCGAAAACGTTCGCGCTGGCACCTACCGCTTCAAGATCGTCGCCATCAGCGCCTTTGGTGTGCGCTCGCCGATCTTTGAGGCTGACTACGTCACGCTCGGCAAGACCGCTGCGCCCGGTGATGTTGCCAACTTCAAGATCACCAAGCGCACCAGCGACCTGCTACTGACGTGGGATCAGGTAACAGACATCGCTTTGAAGGGATACGAACTTCGTGTTGGCCCGTCCTGGGACTCCGGTGAGGTTCTGACAACAGACTTCGCTGGCACCATGCTAACGCACGATCAGGACTACGCTGGCGACTACTACTACCACATCCGCTCCATCAATATGGAGGACGAGTATTCGGACAACGTGACCACGGTCAAGCTGACCCTGACAGCGCCGGCTACCGTAGCGAATTTCGACATCATCCAGTCCGGCAGTCGTCTCGAACTGCACTGGCGCCCGAACGTCGAACCCGATGTTGTCTATTACGAAATCCGCGAGGGCAATTCTTGGAATACCGGCACGCTGGTTTCACAGGCAAAGGCGACCACTTTCAGTATTCCATCTGGCGGCATCGGCATTCGCAAGTTTTGGGTCAAGGCGGTTGCTTCGCCGGGCATCTATTCCAATGAAGCAGCATGGATCGACACCAATATCGCCATGCCGACCGATTCCAACATCGTCTTTACCGCCGACGAGAAACTGCTTGGTTGGCCGGGCAACAGGCTGAACATGCACATTGTCGGCTACGACCTGATGATGGATCAGAATGTGGCGCGATCAGAATACATCTTCCCGGTCGATCTTCTGGACAGCTACCGGGCGCAAAACTCGATCTACGCCACGCTCGACTCCATCGTCTATGACACGGATTCGATGAATTGGGATACCTCGAAATTCGATTGGGATGACCCGGAAAGCGAACGGCATTGGGCGCCAGGTGGCGACATCGACTCTGTGGTTGGCAAATACCAGATCGCCCGCAAGATTGGCTTGCGCTACGGTGAGGTTGATGGTTGGCGCCTGAACGGCACACTGACAAGCCTCACCGGCAAAGCAGCAACCACAACGCAAAATGTCACCTACGAAACTGGACGATACAGCAGTGGTGTGCGTTTGCGCAGCGGCGTAAGAGCGGATTGGACATCGCTGAGTGTGCCGGCGACCTTCAACTACAGCCTGTGGGTGATTCCAAAACTGGTCAGCGATTCCGCAGAACTGACGATTCTCGAAATGGCAAATACTGATACCGGCAGTGTGTTGCGTCTCGGCTACAACGAACCAAGTGGCGAATTTAGGCTGCTTGATGGGTGCGGTCACGCCGTCACCGCGAAGCTAAAGATCGCAGCGGGAGACGTGGTTGGAATTTGTATTGTTCAAACCAAGGAGGCGAGGAAGCTCTTTGTCTCGAAGGTTGGCGGTGAGCCGGCGAGTGGAGAAGAGATGTTTGAGCCATCTGGAACATTCAATGCGTTGCGCCTTTACTGGACGTAATTTATAGTAAGGACTGACTAGATAAGCTGACCGAATTATGGTAATGTGTTGTCCGCATCGGTGACTAGAGAGACGTAGGCCGAAAACCTCAACCCTCTTTTCGCTGAAAGGATTCGACGTGCGATTGAACGAAGCACTGACACTCAAAGGCGCAATGACCGCCGTTCTCACCAAAGCTGACGGCACTGTTGAAACCCGCTACAAAGACAACATTATCGTCAATGCTGGCTTCGACTTTATTGCTGACGCCATTGGCAAGGTTAGCTCCAGACCCGGCTGTATGAACCATATCGCTGTCGGAACCGGCACGACGGCAGCCGCAGCAACGCAGACCGCGCTTGTCGAAGAAATGACTGGCGGGCGCCTCGCCGCAACCTACGCACACACTGCTGGCACCAAGGTTTTCACGCTCACTGCAAATTTCAATGCCGGTGTCGCAACCGGCGCAATCACCGAAGTTGGTGCATTCAACGCGGCTACCGGCGGCACGATGTTCGACCGCCTGACTTTCGCTGTCATCAACAAAGGTGCGCTCGACACGTTGGCAGTAACGCTCACGTTCACGATGAGCTAATGCCGAGACATGGCAACGGTAGCTGTAACGCAGTCCAATGGGCCAGCTACGACATGGGCTGACGCGGACTCGCAATGGGTGAAATACGGCTACCGTGCCTGGTTTGACGCACACAACTTCATCAATTACACGCTAGCCGGCAGCGAAAGCCTCAAGCTGGCGGACGCTGTTGCGAAGTCATCATCTGTTGTCAAAAACGAAGCTTTAGCCTTTGCCGAATCGCGTAATACCCTCATCGGCCTCAACCCCAAGGAAACTCTGAGATTCACCGAGGCTACAAGCAACGTCGTTTCGTTTGACAGGAAGTTCAACGAAACGCTGGCAATCAGTGATACTAACAGCAAAGCGATTACCAAGCCGCTGGCTGAATCGTTCAGGATGGTCGATGCCAACACCTCACTCTATGGATTGAATTTGAGTGAGGTGTTTGAGGTTACCGAAAAAACCAGAGTGTTCTCGTTCGATAAAAACCTCGACGAAACGCTGACGATTGGCGATTCGGGTGGCAAGGTGTTTGGCAAGCAACTCGCTGAATCGTTCGGGTTTGTTGAGAGGATCAACAAGACGGTCGGATTAAACAAGGGCGAAACACTCAAGATTGCCGACAGTGTGAAGAACGGCGTCACCTACATCCGCAAGTTCGCGGAAACGCTCAAACTGGCCGAAAGCGTTGCAAAAACCTACAAGCTGAATAAGGCGGAAGCGTTCGCTATCGCAGAGTCCATTCGTCGTCCTGGCGATCTTGTGATCTCGGACACAATGCTTGCGTCTGGCGACGTGACGATGAAGGATTTCGTCGCCTTCATGCACTACGGCAATGTCCCCGGCTACGAGAAATGGCGCGACTTCATTCCTGGAGATTATGAATACCGGGAGGCAATGTTCCGCGTTGTGCTGGAATCCAAGAATGACGACCGTGGTTTGCTCACCAATCTTCAGGCGACCATCGACGTGCCTGATTTAATCGACCGAGGGTCGGCAACAATCGCCAATGCGGCGTATGGCATCACCGTCGTCTACAACCGCCACTTTCACATTGTTCCAGAAATCACGCTGGCCGCGAGAGGCGGCACTGGCGGTAACCCGGTTGCTGTTGAATTCAATGGCGTGCCAACAAAAGACAGCTTTTCGGTTCGTCTGCGCGACACCGTGACTGGAGCTTTTGTGACCGGCGCCTTCACATGGGCCGCTCATGGCTATTGACAGTTATTTGCCTTGGCATATAATTCTAGTAAGCCCTTACTAGAGTAGCAGATGCAAAGTTACACAGATATTCAATCCTCACAGTCGCTTCAAAGCTCATTAGCCTTGTTGCTGAACAACGACAAGACCGCACTATCCTGCTCATCTGGCACAGCTTTTCCGACGACCGGGCTGATTGGTGGCATGTTGTGCTTCCGCACCGACCAATTGCGGCTCTACATTCTCAAGGACATGGCCCCTACGTGGTCGCTGCTCGCAGATTTGAACGGCGGAAACAGCGCGGTTTCCGAGTTGGCGAATGGCGCGACCGTGCGCGCAGCGACCGGCGCCAATGGCGGGCAGATTGTTTTGGCGAAGGGCAGCACAGGCACTTCGCTTGTCGGCAATCTCGCCATTGAGTTGAACGGCGACAGTCTGCGCATCTTCGATGCCGGCACCGGCAACGGCTTCAGTTTCAATGTCGCAGCAGGCGCGGCCAACGCGGCGACGAAAATCTGGAACGAAAGCAACGATGGCGCCGGTTCCGGCCTCGACGCCGATCTGCTGGACGGCAAACAGTCAGGTAACGCGAAAGACAACATTCCAATCAACAACGGCACGGTCAATGTCAATCTAAATGCTGATTTGCTAGATGGAATTCATGCGGGCAATAAAACAGGTCAAATTCCTATTTCAAATGGGGTGGTCAATAAAGACCTGAACGCCGAGCTTCTGGACGGTTTGCGCCACACGGCATTCGTGAAGAAAGTTAATTCTACTGCGCCCGACAAAGACGGCAATGTGGCCATTAGCGCCTTGGCGGACAACGTAACCTGCCCGACTGCACCACCGGGAGCAAATGATAATCGAATTGCCACAACGGCGTTTGTGCAGGCGGCAACGTCAACAAAACCGCGCTCTGTATTGTTTACGGCGTCGGGTGCATTTACGGCCCCAACCGAAAGGGTGTTCATTTCCGGGTGCGGCGGCGGTGGTGGCGGTGGGAATGGCGCCACCACTAACGCCGGCATTGTCACGGGGGCGCCAGGTTGCGGCGGCGGGGCAGCCGAAGCGCGTTTGCGTATTCCGGTGGGCACCACTCCAGGATTTACATACACCATAACAATCGGCGCTGGAGGGGCGGCCCAAACCAATGGAGGTAACACCTCTTTTGGCGGCCTTTTGACACTTCGGGGTGGCGGTGGCGGTCAGAACGGCACATCTGTTGGCTCAAGTCCAATTGGCGCACGCGGTGGCGCTGCTTGTGGCGCCGGTGGTGGCAATGGCGGAATGCCCGGCAGCGGCGGTTATCAGACTCTTGGTGACGGCGGCGGCTTAATGTATGTCGGCACAGCCGGCGGCGGTGGTGGTGGAATACCGATTTTTCTCTTTACCAACAAGAATGGAGAAAACGGCACCGCTGGAGCCGCTGGTGCTGGTGGGGTTGCGGCAAATGGCGGGGGTGGTGGCGGCGGTGGTGGTATTGGCGCCGCAGGCGGTAAAGGTGGTAACGGCGGCACAGGATCGGGTGGCGGTGGTGGTGGTGGTGCTGGTAGAAACTACGCCGCTGGCGCTGGCGGCAGCGGCGGCGACGGCGCTCTTTTCATCGAATGGTAGAAAACAAAATGAATTACGCACTAATCAAAAACAACAAGGTTGAAAACATCATCGTCGCCGACGAAGAGTTTGTTGCCCTCATTGCGGATCAATGGGATCACATTGAACTGATCAATCAAGATGGCGGCCAAATTCCCGGCATTGATTGGACATGGGACGGCTTTAAGTTCATTGAACCACCCGCCCCTGCGGTTGAGCCGCCAACCGTTGAAGAGATTCAAGCATCAATGATAAGCGCTGTGCAAGCCATGCTCGACGCTAAATCTAAAGAACGCGGCTACGACGGCATTCTCTCCGCTTGCTCTTACGCCTCAAGCACCAACCCGAAATTCGCAGCGGAGGGACAAGCCTGCGTTGAGTGGCGTGATGCAGTCTGGTCGAAATGCTACGAGATTCTGGGCGATGTTGTGGCAGAAAAACGCGAAATCCCAACGGTTGAAGAATTGATCGACATGCTGCCGAAAATGCAGTGGGGCGTATAAAACAAACACATCGCAGTAACCGGGCAACACCTCGAATACACCATGCAAAGCTACACCGAAATCCAAGAAACCGAAACAATCAAGAACTCATTAGCCTTGTTGCTGAACAACGACAAGACCGCACTATCCTGCTCATCTGGCACAGCTTTTCCGACGAAGGATTTACAGGTTGGAATGCTGTGTTTCCGCACCGACCAAGACAAAATCTATGCCCTGAAGGACATGACCCCGACATGGGTGGTTGTCTATGACGTGGCGAACCCCGGCGCCATCAGCGCGACGCTGACCGACGCGGCAGAATCGGCCAACTTGCCAATCACCACGGCTTCCACGCTGGTTGCACTGACGCAGGCGCTCAGGAACAACGTCAAGTATTTGATGAACCGGCTGGACTGGCGCACCGCAGCGCACACGATCTACGTGCGCACAGATGGCAACGACACCAATACCGGCACGGCCAATACGGCAGCGGGCGCCGTAAAGAGTTGGACGGGCGTTTTTGATGCCCTACGCAAAATCAATATACGCAACAACAGCGTAACGGTAGCGTTCCAGGAAGGCACTTGGCCTGGGGTAACGTTATCTGGCGATCAGTTTTCTGGAGCCGGGAGTAAGCGCCTTTACGTTTCCGGTATAAATGGGGCAACTTTTTTTTCCAGTGACATTACTTTCTCTGGCGGGATATGGGCGAGATTTACGAACATCACATTCCAGGCGAAAACGGTAGTGTGGGAAGGTGCGTTTGGGTCGTTAACGGACTGCACGTTTTCCGGTAGCCTGGAGATTGAAAAAGGCAGCGCTTGCATCCTTGCAAAACCGATATTTAAAGGTGCCGCAACAGTGGCACACGCTGCGCGTGTGCAGTATGGCGGAATGCTCAGGGTTGGCACGAGCGTAACCTTCGATGGGGCATTCACGAGCGGTCTTGAAGTTGCGGCGGGTGGTCAGATAAGCACTGCTTATACAAATAATATCCCCATTACTTTTGTGGATGGAACAACATTTGCTACGTCATTTCTCCGGGTTGGCCTGCACGGTAGCGGCGCGATAGATATCAAAGGCATACCAGTTTTTACCGGAACCTTTGTGGGGAAGCGATACGATATTCAATCCGGCGGCCAAATTATTGGCATCACCAAGGCCGAACTCGACAAATTTCCCGGAAGCGCCGTTGGCACCATCGGCGGCAGCGGCGTGATGTCTCAGGCTGTCATCGCACCATCCACGACCGCCAACCGTATCTTGCGCACCGGCACCGCAAGTTCTGCGCCTACCTGGAGCCAAGTCGCGCTGCCGACGGACGTGACAGGCGTGCTGCCAGTAGCTAATGGCGGCACTGGCGCCAACACGGCGGCGGCGGCACTGGCGGCATTGGGCGCTATGCCCGCCAATCACATTGATATACCAAATGCAGCCGATCTTGATACCTACATGACCGCAGGATTCTACGGACAACCACTGAACGCGCGGGCAGCAAGCGGGCAAAACTATCCGGTTGCTATCGCTGGTGCGTTGTTTGTCGAGACGGCTGGTGTCACCCCAAACGAAGTCATGCAGACTTACACCAGATACGATACTGGCGAATCCTGGAGAAGAACGTATTACTACTTGCGCGAACCAAAATGGAACGCTTGGGTCAAGCTACCGACGACGGCAGATCTGAACACTAAGGCGCCGCTCAACAGTCCGGCCCTGACCGGCACGCCAACCGCCCCGACTGCGGCAGCGGGAACAAATACGACGCAGATTGCGACGACGGCGTTTGTGACCGCCGCAGCAGGATTGAACCGTGCTGTATTTACAGCCAGCGGAACATTTGTTGTTCCTGCGGGCGTTACTAGCGTTTGGGGATCTGGGTGTGCCGGTGGTGGTGGTGGTGGTGGTGGCGATAACATCAATGGTGGTGGCGGTGGTGGCGGCGGCGGTGGTGGTGGTGTTTTGTATAAGAAGTGCGCCGTAACACCAGGACAAAACATCTCCGTAATTATTGGCGCTGGTGGCGCTGGCGGTAGTAATAAAGTCGCTGGTGGCGCTGGTGGCGCCACCAGCTTTGGCGCTTTGTTAACTTGCGCTGGTGGCGCTGGCGGTAAAGGCACCGCTGGAGCCGCTGGTGCCGCTGGTGGCGCTGGTGGCGCTGGTGGCTCCAACGGTTGTAATGGCGCCAGTAAGGAATATAGCGCCCTCGGCGGCAGCGGCGGTAGTAGTGTGTTTGGCAATGGTGGCAGCGGTAATTCTAACGGTAGCGGCTATGGTGGCGGTGGTGGTGGTAGTAATAGCGTCGGCGCCGTCAGTGTCGCTGGTAATGCCACAGGTGGCATTCTCATAATTGAATGGTAAAACAAACGATGAGTTCCTTCACCACGCCCGCCGACCTACGAATGCTCGACAGCTACCATTGGCGGTTACTCGCGCCATTTGAATATCATGTCGGTCGGTTTCCGAGCATCGTCGTGATTAGTGTCCCGGCTGGTTTTATTACCGACCTCGCTACGATTCCCCGCGTCCTGTGGTCGATATTCCCACCGCACGGCAAATACGCCAAGGCTGCGATCATTCACGACTACCTTTACAATCACGCCATCAGAAACAAGCGGTGGGCAGATGATATTTTTCTTGAGGCGATGAGGGTTCTGAAAGTTCCGTGCTTTACCAGAACGCTGATGTATTGGGCTGTTCGGCTGTTTGGACGTGGTAATTACAGATAAAGCAATACCATTAAAATCTAGTAAGAATTTACTAGATTTTCTGGCAAATCCAAATTAAAATCCAAACAAGCAATAACGATGGACGCATGATGCCCGAACGTAGTTTTCTGAACCAACTGGAATGGACGCACGTCTGGTTGGCCGCCATTACCGCTCTTTGGGGCGGTCTGGTTTCATATTTCCGACGAATGCAGTCAGGAATGCCGCATTCGATGAAGTCCATCCTGATGCACATGAGCATGTCTGGATTTGCCGGTCTGTTGTGTTGGCTTGGCTGTGTGCATTTCGACGTTCCGGCCCCTTTGACGGCGATCTGCACAGGTTTGGCTGGTCACATGGGCGCCGAATTCATCAAGATTGTCGAGGACAGGTTTGAGGCGAGGCTGCGCAATGGCATGAGTCGCAACGCCTGCAACACTTGTGAGACGGAAAGCAAATGATCAACAGCCGCGACCTCAAGGAACTTCACCCGCATGTTAGATCGCTCGCCGAGCGCTTCATTGCCAAGTGCGCCGACGAAGGCGTTAGCATCATCGTCACCAGCACCTACCGGGACATGGAATCGCAGGCGGCGCTGTATGCGCAGGGCCGCAGTAATCCGGGGCTGATTGTGACCAACGCGAAAGCTGGACAGTCGTTTCACAATTACCGGCTGGCTTTCGACTTCTGCCCAATCATCAACGGCAAAGCGCAATGGAGCGACACGGCGCTTTTTATCCGCTGCGGCGAGATTGCGGAGTCGGTTGGTCTGGAGTGGGCAGGGCGCTGGAAGAGTTTCAAGGAGCTTGCGCACTGTCAGGCCACCGACGGGCTGACGCTGGCGCAGCTTCAAGCTGGCAAAACCCCGGTGTTCGCCTGAATGTTTGGTATCGACAGTATCAAGAACCTCGCCGTTGTCGCGGCTGCTGCTCTGGCGGTCGGCTTCACTGTCGGCTATGCAACCAAGGGCAAATTCGTTAAGGCGGATCAGCTTGAAACCATCGTCGGCGCCCGCTCGGAAACCGCCGCCGATATTCGAGAAAGCCTGAAGGTGTCGGTCGCCACCGAGCAAGAGGTCACGAACTCAAATCAGCGAGTCACGGACATTCGCAAGGCGGTCGCTGCCCGCGTCCAGCCGCAACCTCAACCACAGGAGATGCCCAATGAAGCTCAACTTCGTCTTGCCTGTCGTGATGACGGCATTGACATTGGCACTGTCCGGCTGCTCAACAGCGCCCGCAGTGGATTCCCTATTAGCCCCGCCAGCTTCGGCGATGGTGCGAGCGAAGCGCCTTCCGGCATTGGATTGCCCGAACTGCTCGACAACGACCTCGAAATCGTCCAGCTCTATCACGAACTCGCAATAAGGCATGACGCCCTCGTAGATTACGTCGAACAACTCATCGAACGTCAGGCGGATCAATGACTCTGGAAGCGGCGAAAGCTTTTGCGGCGATTTACAACAACCTCAAAAAATACCCCACTGTGGCCGATGTCGCGCAAGCACTCGGCCATTGTTCCGACAGAAGCGTGCGTAAGCAGGCATCGGAGATCCGCCGCACGGGACAGGGCGACGAAGGTTGGCCGAAACTGGCGAATCGTGCCCAATGGGTGCGCCCGGATGTGCCGGCGTCCGAGCATGAGGACAAGTTCAGGGATCTGACGGCGCAGGCGTGCATTGACGAATTGCTGCGCGTTCAGGCGCTCGATCCAGAAGTCGAACTGACCCGCAATGGCTTTCGCAACAACAGCGCTATCTCGGATGCGACCTGGAACCGTCACTTCGGCACCTTCACCGAATTCAAGCGTCAGGCGGGGCTGAAGCTCTCGCGCAGCCAGCACGCGATGGAACGCGCCATTGCCAAACACGCGAGCGTCGACCACTACCGGCGCATCAACATCGAGCGCCAGGACTACGCTGACAAATACGAGCGGATCAATGACAACCGCTTTAAGACGATCCTGACCTGCTCGGATCTCCACGATATCGAAATCGACCCGTTCCTCCTGCGTGTGCTGCTCGACACGGCCAAGCGCGTGCAGCCCGACGTGATTGTTCTTGTTGGTGACATCTTCGATCTGCCAGAGTTTGGCAAGTATGGCGTCGATCCCCGCGAGTGGGATGTGGTTGGCCGCATCCGCTTCGCTCACGAAAACATTTTGCGCCCGTTGCGAGAAGCTTGCCCGAACACACAGATTGACTTCATCGAAGGCAACCACGAAGCCCGTCTGCTGCGTCAGTTAGCCGACGCCACGCCGGCATTGCGGGCGGTGCTGTCCGACCTGCACGGCTTCACGGTTGGCAAGCTGCTCGGCCTGGATGAATTCCAGATCAACTACATCGCTAAGGCCGACCTCGCCGCCTGGACGAAGCGCGACTTTGACCGTGAGATCGGCAACAACTACAAGGTCTATTTCGACAGCGTGATCTGCCACCACTTTCCGCACGCTCGCAACATGGGCCTGCCGGGCGTCAATGGTCACAACCACCAGCATCAGGCGTGGGGCATGTTCTCGCCGATCTACGGCCCTTACGAGTGGCATCAGATTGGCGCTGGTCACAGACGTTCGGCCTCCTACTGCGAGGGCGAGAAGTGGCACAACGGCTTCTGTCTGGTGAATGTGGATACACAGACGCGCTCAACCAACTTCGATTACATCGCCGTGACTGATTTCGCTGTCGCTGGCGGTAAGTGGTATCACCGCGAAGCCTCGGAATACGAAGCTTCTGTTCCAAAATCCCTACTCGCAGCATAGAAGCAAACCACGATGACACGCAGCGCCGCTAAGAAGCCCTCCAGACGACAAACCCAAGCAGGAAAGGAGGCGCAAGACGAGCGGTTTGGCGCCTTTGAAACCCGTCAAACGGTTAAGCGCGACACCTCTCCAGTCGCCCCGCTCAATGAGTGCCAGAAGCGCTACATCAACGCCATGAAGAACTTCACGCTCACCTTTGCGACCGGCCCTGCTGGCACCGGCAAAACGTGGTTGTGCGCTGCTCTTGCTGCGCAAATGCTCGAAGCGGGCGAGATCGACAAGATCATCATCACCAGGCCGGCGGTCGAGGCGGGCGAATCCCTTGGTTTTCTACCGGGAGAGTTGGAAGAAAAATTCGATCCCTGGCTGCAACCCTTCCGCGATGTTCTGAACGAGCGGCTTGGCAAGTCCACGGTCGAGTTCCTTATTAAGCGCGGCATCGTCGAGGCGGCGCCACTGGCCTACATGCGCGGCAGGACGTTCAAGCGAGCGTTCGTCATCATGGATGAGGCGCAAAACACCACGCCGGTTCAGATGAAGATGTTCCTGACGCGCATTGGCAATGATTGTCGCGTCGTCGTCAATGGCGACATGACACAGAAGGACGTGAAGGGAGAGAGTGGCTTGGAAGATGCGGTCGGTCGCCTGAGCTACATTCCGAGCGTCAAGCACATTCGCTTCGACCGTGCGGATGTGGTCAGAAGCGGCATCGTGCAGGAGATCGTCTCGGCTTACGATACGCCCAAGCCTGAATTTGCGACGTTCTTCTTTGATGGTCGTTAAAGCACAAAATCGCCTTTACTGATTTCCGTATTTCTGCAAAAGCAATTCGCGCACCTCGTCCGCAATCGTAGTGCCGCGCAGCCCGCAGGCGGATTTTATCTTGCGGTGCAGGCCGTCTGGTATGTCGATGGTTAGGCGCTTCATCTTCTCGGGTTGGCCTGCGCTACGGCTTTCCACCCAGGTATCAGCGTCCGCAGCAGCAGGCTTGCTGGTCGGTTTGGCGCCAAAAGAAACCTTCTTGGTCATGTAGCAAACTCCTTCAACTCGACGGCCACGGCTGCAATCTCTGCGGCCGCCGGGCCACTTTGGTCAATCTCATACACCGCAAGTCCCTGCGCGGCTGCCTCGGCGAACACGACGCGCTGCGTGATGCCTGCCCGCAGAACGGGGACAGGGTAGGTCGCCAGAGCTTCGCCCACGTCGCGGCCAATCGCCGTTTTTGCGATTCTACGATTAATTACGAATGCGGATTTGAGATTTTCTTTATATACGCTGGCCTCATCGAGCAGCTTGACGACTTCCTCGGCTGCCCAAACATCGTAGGGCGATGGTTGCACCGGGATCAGAACCACGTCGGCGGCCATGATCGCTGACCGAGCTAGGTCGGTAACGCGAGGTGGCCCGTCGATAATAACGTGATCGTAGCCGCTGCCAAGTTGAGCGATTTCCCGATGAATGGTTGGGCGTGGAAAGCCGACGACGGAAAACAGCGGTTCGCCCTGGCGCGCTGCCGCCCAATCAAGGGCGCTGCCTTGCGGATCGGCATCAATCAGTAGCACGCGCTCTCCGGCACGCGCCAACTCTGCCGACAGATTCACAGCCAGCGTTGTCTTGCCAACGCCACCTTTCTGGTTCAGGACTCCAACGATCATGACTTTGATCTCCTCTGCAATATCGTGCATGTAATTTTACGACGATACGCCCATACTGATAAACGTAATTACGATTTTGCGGCGAATTGGGGTTCTCGGAGCCGCCAATGTCTTGGGGATGACTTGGGGATTTTGGGGCCGGTCGGTAGTATTTATATAGTTAATACTTACTATAATCTGTCTCAATGCTTACTTACGAAACGACACGGATGACCCCAAGAGCAGTCTGGTTGGGGAACTTCTATGGAGGGAACCTCGGCTTCCTCAACTACGAAGTTCTCACCATAGGACACATACCGCACAAGGACTTGAAGTGCGAACCAGACCTGATGGCGAGCAAGTGGTTCGACTACCGCCGGCTCCACCCAATGCAGGCGACCTACTACTTCATCAAGTGCTACAATAACGCTTACCGCGAGTTCTACCGCAAGGCCGTTGACGCCGATAGAGCGCCGTTTGTTCGCGGCATAAAGGATCATGACTTCCTCACCGGGAAAGAAAAGCTGACCTTCTGGCGGCTGCGTCAGAACTGTGACCGTGTGGGCCTGCCCTATGACTTCTTCCTGCGCTTTGCGATGCACAGGCACATGCGGCTGATCGTCTGCGGCAAGAAGATTTATGCGCCCCGACCAGCCATGTTCGTCAAGAACGAGGACTTGTTCGCGGATGCCATGATTGCTTGGGAGGACGCCCGCAAGGCAAGTTTGCGCGTTGCGACAGACCCCTATTATCAAGTGTCAAACTATACGGGAAGCGGGGATCAAGAGGCGCATGAAGCGTTTGTGATTGAGCAGATCAAAGAACGTCCAATCAAGCACTATGCGCTGCACAGCGCCATGTATTTTTATGACGTTGTGCGGATCGAGGAGGCTCTGCGATGTTTCGACGTGCGGGTTGTTGATAGTGCCATCAAGGAGGGTTCGTCTGCTTAAATAATCTAGTAAGTATTGACTATAATTCATTCGTCGCACGACACAAACATTTGCCACATGGCTCAACCAAAACAGGAGATCAGCACAATGCACGAAGCGCACTACAACAACGAGGCACACGCTCGCAGTTTCGCCGATCAGGAGCATAACTGCTCCGGTCGACGGACTCTTGGCGGGAAGCCGAAGCATGGCTCGAAACCCTCTGGTCACGAGGCATTCTTGCGGGCGCTGGAATCGTCTGGTGCGACCGTCGAAATCGAGAAGGCTAGCACCGGCGAGCATGTGGTCGGCAAAATCAAAGCGTCCGACAAATACACGATCAGTCTGCGGGTGCCGCACACTCAAGGCGACTACAACGGCCCTTACACCACTCGCGTCCTGTTCAAGCATGACATTTCCGAGTTTTCTCCACTGGTAAGTCACAACGATGCCCCGGTGAGCGCCAGCGCTGCCGTTGAGGCACGGTAACATGGGTGAAGCATTGCGAGCGACGGAAGAGTCCGTTGCTTCCATGATCGGCGCCAGTTTTTCTGGCGCAGCGCCGGCAGTGTCGTCGGCGTCCGAACCCTACGAGGGCGAGAAATTCGCCTTCGATGCGGGATTCCAAACCAAGATCGCGGCCCTGACGTTGCGCGACAATCAGTTCATGCGCCGGATGTCGCACGTCGTGCGTCCCGAATTCTTCGAGAGCGCGGGAGAGGCGGCGCTGGTAAATATTGCCTTGCGCCATCATCAGCGCTACGGCGTTGTTCCTGATCCCGCGTCGCTGGTTACGGCCATCCGCGACGACGTTACTGCGAAGGTAATCCGCAAGGATGTTGCGCCGCTGGTTGTTGCGGCCCGCAAGGAGATTTTTGCCGCCGACCTCGGTAATGCCCGGTTTGTCGAGGACAAGGTTGTTGCCTTCGCTCGCCATCAGGCGCTCGGCGAGGCGTTGGTCAAGTGTGTCGATTTGCGCGAGAAGGGCCAATTCGAGAAAGCGGAAACGGTCGTCAAGGCAGCCATCGAGATCGGCGCGAATGATGATGGTGACGCCTATGACTATGCCGAGCGCATCAAGGAGCGCACCGAAAACCGGCTAGAGAGAGCATCTGGCATTCGGCCACCGCAGGGCATCACGACCGGCGTGCCGAAGATGGACGAAATCCTCTATCACCGAGGTTGGGGTCGGCGCGAACTGACGACCATCATGGGTGGAGCAAAAATGGGGAAGTCCACAGCGTTGGTCGGCTTTGCAAAATCCGCATGGTTGGCAAGAAAGAACGTTCTGTTCGTCACGCTCGAAGTTGGCGCGAACATTGTTGCCGACCGGCTTGATGCTTCCATCGCCGAAGTGATGATGAAGGAGTTGGACAAGAGGCCGCACGAGGTTGCCGAGAAGATTCAGGAAATCTTTGATCGCAAGGTCGGCAAGTTCGTCATGCACGAATATCCCTCTGGCACCCTGACGCCGAACATGCTGCGGACGCTGCTGGATCGCTACAAGTCACCCGGACGCAACGACGACGGTAGCGTCCGCCCACCTATCGACTTCGATCTGGTGGTGGTCGACTACGCCGACATCATGGCGCCGAATCATCGTTACAACGATCCAATCGAAAACTCCAAGTCAATCTACGTCGATCTTCGCGCTATCGCCTTCGACTACAACGTGGCGATGCTGACGGCGACGCAGACCAACCGAACCGGCTACACCGCTACGGTGGCGAAGGCCGAACACGTCGCAGAGGACTTCAACAAGGTTCGCACGGTCGATCTGATGATTTCCATCAATCGCACGGACGAGGAAGCGATGCGTGACGAAGCGCGGCTGTATTTCGCAGCGTCCCGGAATCAGGAATCCGGTTTCACCATCGTCGTCAGGCAGAACCTGGCAATGATGCAGTTCATAACCACTGTTTTGAGGATCGAATGATGGACAAGGTGTGGGTGGCAAAAGTCGCTTTAAAGGCGTGTCTTTTGGGTGTGCTGGTGTGGATCGCGTGGTTGATGTCACAAACCGACGCTAGCGCCAGCGTTTCCGTTACGGGGTATTTGATCCTGATTGTCATTCCGGTCTTTCTTGGCTACTTAGTGGGTTTGGTAGATGGTGACGGCTATTGCGAAAAATGCCCGAGGGACTTCGACTGCAAGGAAAAGCAATGAAGAAGCATCCGCTTGTGCTTGCTGCCATCTTTGAAATCGAAGGTTCTGGTTTCTGGAGCGGCGCCACCAAGAAGCGCATCAAGCGGGTTGCCAAGACTCTGCTGGCAAAGGGCGTGGATGAGGCAACCGTGGCCGACGTCATCCGGGAATTCTGGCGCATCGGCATTACTGAACATGGTGAATGAGGAATTCCAGGAGGCTATCGCCAAACTCGACATCGAATCATGGATGGATCGGGAAGGGGTGCGCTATCGGGTAACTCGCGGCGCTCGCGGCACGCAACTCAACGTGAAGGAGTGTCCGTGCTGCGGCAACGCCAACTGGAAGGTTTACATCAACCAGGAGACTGGCCTCGGTAACTGTTTTTCTGGCGATTGCGAGAAGAAGTTCAACAAGTGGAGCTTCATCAGAACCACGTTCGGCGGCATGAGCAATGGTGATGTCGTCAGGCATATCGAGGCGGTAGCAAAGGAGCAGGGATGGCGTCCGTCGCGCAGGGCCGCTGTCGCCACCAATCTGAATTCGGAATTGAATCTGCCGGCGTCATATCCGTTGCCGATATGCGGACGCAATTTGAAGTATCTGGATAATCGCGGTATCACGGCGAGGATCGCCAAGTATTTCGGTCTGCGCTTCTCCAAGCACGGTGTTTTTCGCTACAAGGACGAAGAGGGCAGGGATCGCGTTCAGGACTACTCGAACCGAATCATCCTGCCGGTTTTCGACCTGCTTGGCGATCTGGTGTCCTTTCAAGGACGTGACATCACAGGCGCCGCCGAGAAGAAATACCTCTTTCCGCCAGGCTTCGCCTCGACAGGATCGCACCTTTACAACGGGCAGAACGCGCACGGGGCCAAAAGCATTGTGATCGGTGAGGGTGGTTTCGATGTGATGGCGCTCAAGATCGCGCTCGATGGTGACATGGACTTGCGCGACGTGGTGCCGGTCGGTTCGTTCGGCAAGCACCTGTCACGCGGCGACGATGACAGCCAATTGGCGAAGCTTATGGTGCTAAGGGAAGAGGGTTTGCGGATCGTCACCTTCATGTGGGACGGCGAGGACAGGGCGATCAGCGATGCCATCGAGGCGGGTTTGCTGCTGCGCCGGTATGGGTTCACTGCCCGAATTGCCGTGTTGCCGAAAGACCGTGATCCAAACGAGGTTGCGCCGAGCGTCGTGCGGGATGCTTTTTGGCGAGCGGAAGTTGTAAATGAAAACGTCGCGGTCAGGCTGCGCGTTGTGAGGAGAGCTGCTTAGGCAATCGTGTGGTCTAGTCAGAATTGACTATAATTCCTGTGATTAGACCGTATTATGCAGATATTGAGATTGCGCGATTATGCGATGGGAAAATAAATGAAAGAAGTTTTAACTGATACCTGTTACATGGAGCATGAGGGCGGAACCAAGTTTTATGAGGTTGTGCGCTTTTCCATTATTGACGACGACCGCCATGTGGTGGTTTTTCGGTATGGGAAGATGAAAGATAGTAGGCGTAGAGGGCAAACAAAAGTCGAGCAGGTTTATTCGCTGGCGGCAGCGCAGAACAAATTAGGCGCGAAAGCAAATGAAAAAAACAAGCGTGGCTACAAAAGCATGTTGTTGTCCGCTAATCCAAACCACTTTGCAAAAGCGTTCGCCGCTGACAACACTTATGCGAATCTCCTCAACCACTACGATAACCAAAACACTGTCGGCGCAATTATGCACTACCTTGGGCTTGGGCATGTCGTATGTCCTGAACCGCTTTATGACGGAGTGGTCGATGTTGTAAAACCGGAGCCGAATCGTGGCGCCGATTGGGGTTCTTGGTAAGGAGAGAACAACGATGGAAAAATTCAACGACACCGAGATTTACCCGGTTGAGGCTAGCGAGAGCGGCAACAACGCCTACCACATTCCCGGCTGCGAACACGTCGGACATCAACCGGCTTACGCCGCCTGCTTGAAGCGCGTGGCGGAACGTAAGAATGGCCGTTTGGCTGTGCAACATGCTGAGTGTTCTGCGGCCATCGGAAAAAAGGAGTGCTGTGCCGCCAAAATGCGCAAAGAGGAGCTGGTCGAGGGACGAGCAATCTACTTCATTAATCGGAAGAAGCAGCGCGCCTTTTACCAGTATCAGGAGGAAATGAGTCAGCCGAAGTTGGCGGCGCTGCTTGCGGGCGACGTGAAGCCGAGCAAAACGGGAAAGAGGGACAGGCGCCCGGCACCGCAACCTGCGAACGCCGAACCAATCAGGCCGCAGCATTTTCTGGATCTTGCGGCGGGCAGTTACGCCGATGCAATCAACCGGGCGGCGCAAGTGCCGATGCCGATTGTTGCCCAACCCGAACCAACGCCGGCTATCACGCTGGTGTCACAACCAAAGTCGGCTCCTGTCGCTGCGATCACTGCCGGCATGAGCCTTCTCGAAATGGCACGCCTGCAAATGGCGGCTAAATTACAACCAACCGAATAGGAGAGAACATGGATCAAGCAAATGAAAATTTTCAGAAGGTGGAAGAATATATCGGAGCATCCATAAGAGATTGCGTCGATAAACTGTCGGAAGCTGTCTCAATTCTGACTGAGGCGTATAGCGGCGAGAATGGAAACGGTTTCTTGGGCGCGACTATCGTTTCCGCTGGCCTTGCCTTTGCATCCGCTAATATTATTGCATCGCTCTCTATTGCATTGGACAGAGACATCGAATTTGCCAACAAGGCTATCGACGGACTGACAGTAGACATGAAAAACCGTGTTCTCGAACACTTCGAGAATCGTGAGCAATTGATGGAAAAGGCTGCTTGATATGAACAGCCGGGAAATTCTTGCAGCTATCAACGAGATCGCAGCCACCGCCTCGAAGAACGAAAAGGAGGCACTGGTCAGGAAGGGCGTGGTCGACGCCAACTTCTGTCGCGTTCTCGAATACGCCTACAACCCGTTCAAGACCTACGGCATTCGCCAGATCCCCGAACGCACGACCTACGGCGCCGGTTATTTCGACGAGGGCGGTAACACCTTCGCGCTTCTGGATCGACTGATTGCCCGCGACCTGACCGGCCTCGCCGCCCGCGACGCCGTTCTGGATGAAATCAACCGTCTGGAAGAATCGTCTGCTGAACTGTTTGTTCGCATCATCCGCAAGGATCTTCGCGCTGGTTTCAGCGAAAGCACCTGCAACAAGGCGAAGAAGGGCTTGATCCCAGACTTCCCCTACATGCGCTGCTGCCTGCCTAAAGACGCGAAGTTGTCCAGCTTCGACTGGAAGCTCGGCGTCGTCAGCCAAGAGAAGGCCGACGGGATGTTCGCCAATATTGACCGCGAAGAAGGTGGCATCGTCCGCATTACGTCACGTCAGGGTTCGCCATTCCCCGTCGAGGCGTTCGACAAGCTCGTCGACGAAGTTGTCGAGCGAATTCCGGCAGGTGTTCAGATGCACGGCGAACTGCTGGTCAAGCGCGAAGGCGAGGGCATTCTTCCCCGCGAGATCGGCAACGGCATTCTGAACAGCGTCGCCTGCGGTGGCAGCTTTCTCGCCAACGAGAAGCCGATCTACCTAGTGTGGGACATGATTCCGCTGAACGCTGTTGCCACCAAGGGCAAATGCGAACAGCCCTACATTAAGCGCTTGTCCAGGATTATCGCCGTGTTGAATAGCAAGCCCGGCACGGCCATCAGGCTTATCGAAACCAAGATTTTTCACAGTCTGGCCGACGCTTACGCTCACGCTGGCGAGCTGATGCGTCGCGGTAAAGAAGGCACCGTCATCAAGAACCCACACGCTATCTGGAAGGATGGCACCAGCAAGGAGCAGGTCAAGCTCAAGCTGGAGTTCAGCGTGGATCTCAAGGTGGTCGCCATCATTCCAGGCACGGTCGGCACCAAGACCGAAGGCCGCGCTGGCGCCCTTGCCTGTGAATCCGATTGCGGCGGGGTTCGCGTGAATGTCGCGGTCAAGAACGAGTCCATGCGCGACGCGGTTGATGTCGACCCGAGCGATTGGGTTGGCCGCGTCATCGAGGTTGTAGCGAACGACATCATGAAGCCGAGCGAAAGCAGCGAGCTTCATTCCCTGTTTCTCCCGCGCATGGCGGCGCCCGCCTACCGCACCGATAAAACCCAAGCCGACAGTCTGGCTCGCATCCTCGCGCAGAAGGAAGCGGCGGTCTTTGGCGAAACACTGAAGGGAGCAGCATGAGTAACTTTTACCTGAACGTCGAGGCACATCCGGGCGATGACCCGAGTAACTTGATGAGAGATGCTGTTGTATCGCTTGTCGACTCGAACAAATCCATGAAGGTGGTGGGGGTGCCGGCAGCATGAGCATCAGCGTCAAGAAGAAGGACGGCACTACCGTATTTGCCACCAGCGGGATAGCTGGCTTGCTGATCGCGCTATGGCTCATAACCGCCTGGATCACTCATATCGTCGTTTGCCTCAAAGAAGGCTCGTTTGGCTTCCTGATCGCTGGCGCCCTGGCGTTTCCGATTGCTTGCGTGCATGGCACGGGCATCTGGTTTGGATGGTTCTGACGTGGATCAAGCCGAATTTGAGCAGGTCAAGGCGACCTTCCCGTGGGGCGAGCGTGTTTTTCAAACGACCCACGGTGGTATCGTCCAGGTTGTTGATCGCAATGGGCGGGAAGTGCCGCTTTTCACCATGACGCGCTTCCTGAAAATGATTACCGAGAAGCTGGCCGCGAAGGTCGGCGATGAACAAAAAGAGGCCGCGTAAGCGCGGTGAAAGGAGAAGAGATGGCGCCAGAGCTTGTGGCTGCAATAGGTAAACATATTGTGTTTCCGATAACGCTTTTCGGAACCATGATCTTCTGTATTGTGTATTCTCTCAAGAATATTGGTGACAAGAATGACTAATGAAGAACTCGACGAAATCCGAAAGCGGTGCGATAGGCCCGGAGGTGAGGCTGCCGATGCTGTCGTTCAACTGTGCAGTGACGTGAAATCCCTGCTCGCCGCGCTGGAGCAGGCGGGAGAAGCACGGCGGAAACTTGTTTTAGCAGCAAATGAAGCTATGGATATGGCAGAACAAGCACAAGCGGAGCGTTATGTTTTGGCAGAAGCGGCAAAGTTCATTGAAGAAGCTCCATGCTGTTTGATTGATGATTACAATTGCCGGTTTGATGATAAGTCCGAAAGTTTTTGCCAGCACGCAAAAGCCCGGGAACTCATTGTTGGCGCGAATATGCGCGTTATGAGGCAGCGAAGCGAAAGGAGAAAGCGCAAAATGACTAACGATGCTAAAATGCGAGCCGCACTCATAGCGGAAGCAAAGGAAATTTTCAATGCGTCTGGATCGAAGGATGTCAGAGCTTTTGCTGATAGCGTGCGAGAGTTCCTTGAGCAAGAACCAGCCGCTTGGCTGTATAGGAAAGATGGCGACGCGCCCGCTAGCTTTATGAGATTTACACGCCTCGGTAACGGTATAATGTCTGACCGCTTCAAGGTGATTCCACTTTATTTTTAGAGAACACATATGGGCTTCTTCTACGACACCTTCATTGCCGACTACACCGCTCAAAGAACCGCTTCCTGTCTAGCGGAGGAGTTGCGGGCGCGACAAAATACCGGAATTGAAATCGAATATATGGAATCACTGGAGAGCCTTGCAAGATCACTGGAAAGCTGTATGGCTGAATTGAAGAGGCAAAACAAGATGGTCAGCTACCGGAACATGGAGAAGGAATTGAAAGAGGTCACAGAGAAGCTGACCAATCTAAAAATTCAACTCGGACTTGTCTAACTGGTGATATTCTTGAGCGCTCGCAAGGAGGAATCATGCAGGCGCTTAAGAATATCGACGGGGTAGCGGCAGTTCTCGGCGGCACCCCGCTGGCACAATCCCCGCTGTGGAACATGCCGGTCGACAAGATCGTTCCGGCTCAACTGATTGCCTATCGCGCCAAGATGACCTTGGCGAACCAAAAACCCCAAGCCGACGCGGTAATCGAATACTTGTTGCAACGGGTAGCAAACGTGGTCGGGAGCGTCAGCATGCTCGATTACACAGAGCCAAGCGACACTGTGATTACATCGCTCGACCTCGCCCGTGGCTTTGCTAAAATGCAGCGCCCGCTTCCCGCCGCCATCCTGTTTGGTTTGGAGCAGGGGATGCGCATCGAGGATGTCGTCACGCTGACCTGGCCCAAAGCGAAGAAGCTTCTGCGCGGCGGCAAGATTACAGGCTACGCGAAGCACGTCCTAAAATCGCAACCTGTTCATATCGCCACGGACTATGTATTCTGGCGCCAGGACGGGAAGAAGGTCTTTCCGCTGTTCGGACTGGAGCAGGAAGTGTTCGACACCTTTGGCAAGACGTGGGGCGAGATGCTTTCCGCCTACACTCGCCTCGTCCTCGTTGAAGAAGTTCATTGGCAGAGCCTGCTCGCTCAAGTCGAGCCAGATTGACCCAACTTCAGGGCCAAATCACTTGCGTTGATGGATACATAGCGTTGCAGCATGTTGGTTGTGGTGTGGCCGGAAATGGCTCGCAGTTCCAAGATGTTGAAACCCATGCGGGCCAGCCGTGTGAGAGCGTCGTGTCGAAGATCGTGGAAGGTGAAATCTTCGATTCCGGCACGTGCTACCGACCTGTTATAGGCTTCTTTTAGTGCTTGTGCCTGGGTAGGAAAAACGCGCCCGGATCATCGACCGCTGGCAGGAACAAAAAAAGCGCCCTTTGCGGGCGCTTCGTAGGGTTGGCGTGTTGTCTGGTCAGGCCGTGCAGCGTCCGGCGCAGTAGTCCGCCCAGTCTTGCATCATGGCGCGGCGCTTCTGTAGCATGTCGCCGCGCCTGTAGGATGCTTCCACGGCACTATCGACAGTGTGCGCAAGCGCCATTTCGGCCATTTCGTTAGGGTAGTCGGTAAGGTCTGCCGCCCAGTCACGGAACGTCGAGCGGAAACCGTGCATGGTGATCGTTTCGCCGGTCTTGGCGTCGCGCCAGGCCGGCAGACTTCTTTCTATTCTTTCGTCATTCGTTTGCTTTAGAATATTCACAAGGGTGGAGCTTGCCATTGGCTTACACCTTGCGCCGGGGAAAACGAGGTTATCGGTTTTGGCTTCCTTCATGTCGGCAAGAACCCTTAAAGCATCGGCAGACAGCGGGGCGCGGTGATCGTTTGCCGCCTTCATACGGGCGGCGGGAATGATCCACACGCCCGCCTCCTCGTCGATTTCATCCCACGTCATGCCGCGTATCTCGTTTGATCTGGCGGCAGTCAGGATTGCAAACTCGATAGCTCGCGCCGTGATGCCTTCGCGGGCGCGTAGCTCGCCCATGAATTCCGCCATCTGCCCATAGGGAAGTGCGGGATGATGCTTTGTGGCAGCCTTGCCGCGTGCCGGCAGCAACATTTCAACATGCCCCTTCCACCGTGCCGGGTTTTCGCCGGTGCGGTGCTTATGAACGGTTGCCCAGTCAAGGATCGAACCAATGTGGTTTAGCTGAATATTGGCCGTTGCACCCTTCGTATGCCATATGGGTTCAAGGATTTTTATGATATGGCCGGTTTCGATCAATGCAACGTCCATTGTGCCAATGACGGGCGCAACGTAATTTTTTAAGCCGTTTCGCCATTGGCGCGTCGTAGTGTCTTTGTTCTTCCAGCTTGGGGCGTGTGCGGTGATGTATTGCTCCGCACACCAATCGAAGGTGACGGCCTTGGCGCTTTCGGCCTTCGCCTTGGCCGTGACGATCTTCTTCTCGCCGAGAGGGTCAATGCCAGCGCGGATTAGCTTGCGTTGCTCTGCGGCGCGTTCGCGGGCTTCTGCGAGGCTAACGTCGGGGTAGGGGCCAAGTCCCATCCAGCGGGCGATGCCGTGGCGCATGTAGCGGAAAACCCAACTGCGGGAACCGCCAGTGTGCACATTGAGGTATAGCCCGCCACCATCGGCGTAGCGTTCTTGTTTCTTGTCTGCGGGAGGTTTGAATCTTTCAGCCTGTAGCCGTGTCAGCCTGTGTGCATTTGCCATGTTTCGCCCCTTGTTGGATTCCGTGGCGAGACTCTAACAGGGCATGAATTTTTCTACAAATTTTTCTACAAAATTAGGGGAAATTTTGGCGCTTATGCCATCTGCATTAATTGCTTTGTCATTGACTGGGTTTGGTAAAAATTCCTTATAAATCAAGGTTTTTACCGCAGCTTCAATTCCTGCAAGATGGTGGTCGAAATTTCCTCGATCGACTTGGTGGACGAGTCGAGCCAGCGGATGCCTTCGCGCCGCATCATTTTTTCGGCTTCGGCGATTTCGTAGCGGCAGTTGGCAAGCGCGGCGTATTGGCTGCCGGCGCGGCGTTCTTCGCGGACGCTGTGCAGGCGCTCGGGCTGGATGGTCAGGCCGAAGAGCTTGGGGCGGTGTTTTTCCAGTGTGCCGGGCAGGCGGCCGCGCTCGAAATCTTCGGGAATGAGCGGGAAATTGGCGACCTTCAGGCCGAACTGCATGGCCATGTAAAGCGAGGTGGGCGTCTTGCCGCAGCGCGATACGGCGACCAGGATCACATCGGCTTCTTCGAGGCCGCGGTCGGTGATGCCATCGTCGTGGGCCAGGGTGTAGTTGATGGCCTCGATGCGTTTTTTGTAGTCGGAGCTGTCGGCAGCGCCATGCGTGCGGCCGACGGTATGGCTGGACTGGACGCCCAGCTCGGCTTCCAGCGGCGCCAGATAGGTATCGAAGTAGGAGAGACAAAAGGCGTCGGCCTGGTGGACGATGGCGGCCAGCGCCGGGTTGACCAGGGTGGTGAACATGATGGGCCGCAAGCCGTCGGCCTCGCCCTGGGCATTGATGCGCGCCACCGTTGCCTCGGCCTGTTCGACGCGGTCGAGGAAGGGGATGCGGATTTGCTTGAATTCGACATTCTCGAATTGCGTCAGGAGGCCGTGGCCGAGCGCCTCGGCGGTCAGGCCGGTGCCGTCGGATATGAAAAAAACAGTGCGTTTGATCGGATTGGGCATGACGCCGACAGCATGGGGGAGTGGGGCCGATTCTACCCGCTGTTGCGCCATCCCGGCGCGCTGCCGCTTCAGGTGCATGCCGCGTGCGGCGCGAACTGGAAGGCTTGCGATTTGCTCGGGCGCGGACTAGAATTTTCTGGTCTTACCAATTAAATTGGTCTTACCAATGACAGCTCAAATTCCGCGTGTTTCCGATACCATCGCGGCCGCGTTGGAACGCCGTATTCTCGACGGGTCGTTGAAGCCGGGCGATCGTCTGGCGCCGGAGCGCGAGTTGGCGGTGGAGTTTGGCGTGTCGCGCCCGAGCCTGCGCGAGGCGATCCAGAAGCTGGCCTCGCAGGGCATGGTGCGCAGCCGGCAGGGCGGCGGCACTTTTGTCACCGACAGCCTGAATGCTTCCTTCATCGACCCCTGGCGCGATTTGTTCGACAGGCACCCGGATTTGCGCGCCGATATGCTGGAATTCCGCCATCTGCTCGAAGGCCAGGCCGCCGCCTGGGCCGCCGAGCGGGCCAGTGCCGCCGATCTGGCGCGTCTGGAAGAGGCTTTCGCCGCGCTGCGCGAGGCTTTCGCGGGCGACGACGCGGAACGGCGCGCGGCGGCCGACATCGCTTTTCACCAGGCTATCGGCGAGGCTGCCCACAACGCGCTGCTCGGCCGCTTGTCGACGACCCTGCTGCGCCTGATGCGCGACGATATCCGCTTCAATCTCGACGGGCTGAAGGCGATCCCGGTGGCGAGTTCCTTGCTGCTGAGCCAGCACGCGGCCATCCACAAGGCCATCGTCGAGGGTAAACCGCAGGCGGCGCGCGGCGCCGCCGAAACGCACATTGATTTTGTCCGCGAAACGCTGGCCCAGTCGCTGCATTCCGCCGCCCGGCACAAATCTAAAGAAACTTCTTAGAATTCACATATATCCATTTGATTTTTCATTGAAAGGAAAGCACATGAAATCCTTGGTCATTCCTTTTGAGAAGTTGCGCATGGCCGATGTCGAGCAGGTTGGCGGCAAGAATGCCTCGCTCGGCGAGATGATCAGCCAACTGGACGGCAGCGGCGTGCGCGTGCCGGGCGGTTTTGCCACCACGGCCCACGCCTATCGCGTCTTTCTGGCGCAATCGGGTCTCGACGGGAAGATCAATGCCGCGCTCGCCGCGCTTGATGTCGACGATGTCAACGCCCTGGCCGCGACCGGCGCCGCCATCCGCCAGTGGGTCGTCGATACGCCCTTTCCGACGGAATTGACCATCGCCATTACCGAGCAGTACCAGCGCCTGGCTGCCGAATCTCCGGTCGACATGTCCTTCGCCGTGCGCTCCTCGGCCACCGCCGAGGATCTGCCCGACGCTTCCTTTGCCGGCCAGCAGGAAACCTTCCTCAATATCGTCGGCCTGGAAAACATCATGCACGCGATCAAGGAGGTGTTCGCCTCGCTGTACAACGACCGTGCCATTTCCTACCGCGTGCACAAGGGCTTCGCCCATGCCGATGTCGCGCTGTCGGCCGGCATCCAGCGCATGGTCCGCTCGGACAAGGGCGCCGCCGGGGTGATGTTTACCCTCGATACCGAATCCGGCTTTCGCGATGCGGTGTTCGTCACCGCCAGCTACGGCCTGGGCGAAACGGTGGTGCAGGGCGCCGTCAATCCCGATGAATTTTACGTGCACAAGCCGATGCTGGCCGCCGGCAAGAAGGCCGTCGTGTGCCGCAACCTCGGCTCGAAAATGATCAAGATGACCTTCGCCAGCGAGAAGGCCGCCGGCAAGTCGACGATCACCGAGGATGTCGAGGAAAGCCTGCGCCATCACTTCTCGATCAACGACGAGGAGGTCATGGAACTGGCCCGCTACGCGCTGCTCATTGAGCAGCATTACGGCCGCCCGATGGATATCGAATGGGGCAAGGACGGCGTCGACGGCAAGCTTTACATCCTCCAGGCCCGCCCGGAAACCGTGCAGTCGCAGACGCGCGCCGGCCGGCAGGAGAAGTTCAGGCTCAAATCCTTTTCCAAGGTGCTCGCCTCCGGCCGCGCTATCGGCCAGAAAATCGGCGTCGGCCCGGTGCGCGTGGTCAAGGACCCGCGGGAGATGGATCAGGTCAAGCCGGGCGACGTGCTCGTCGCCGACATGACCGACCCCAACTGGGAGCCGGTGATGAAGCGGGCCTCGGCCATCGTCACCAATCGCGGCGGGCGCACCTGCCATGCCGCCATCATCGCCCGCGAACTGGGCATTCCGGCCATCGTCGGCTGCGGCGACGCGACCGAGACGCTGCACGAAGGCGAGATCGTCACCGTTTCGTGCACCGAGGGCGATACCGGCCACGTCTATCGCGGTCGGCTCGACTACGAAGTCAGTAGCCGCGACATCACGGCCATGCCGGACGTGCCGCTCAAGATCATGATGAATGTCGGCAATCCCGAACTGGCCTTCGAATTCGCGCAATTGCCCAATGCCGGCGTCGGCCTCGCCCGCGTCGAGTTCATCATCAACAACGTCATCGGCATTCACCCCAAGGCCATCCTCGATGTCGAGCGCCTGCCAGCCTCCAAGCGCGACGAAATCAAGCGCCGCGCCCGCGGCTACGCCAGTCCCCGGGATTTCTTCGTTGAAAAACTGGTCGAGGGCGTCGCCACCATCGCCGCCGCCTTCTGGCCGAACCCGGTGATCGTCCGCCTCTCCGACTTCAAGTCCAACGAATACCGCAAGCTGCTCGGCGGTGATCTCTACGAGCCGGAAGAGGAAAACCCGATGCTCGGCTTCCGCGGCGCTTCACGCTACATCGCCCATACCTTCGAGGACTGCTTCGAGATGGAATGCCGCGCCATGAAAAAAGTGCGCGAGGACATGGGCCTGACCAACGTGCAGTTGATGGTACCCTTCGTGCGCACCCTGGGCGAGGGCAGGGCCGTTGTCGACCTGCTGGCCGGACATGGGCTGAAGCAGGGCGAGCATGACCTGAAGCTGATCATGATGTGCGAAATCCCCTCCAATGCGCTGCTGGCCGACGATTTCCTGAAAATTTTCGACGGCTTCTCGATCGGCTCCAACGACCTGACCCAACTGACCCTCGGCCTCGACCGCGACTCCGGCCTGGTCGCCAACCTGTTCGACGAGCGCGACCCGGCCGTCAAGCAATTGCTGACCATGGCCATCGCCGCCGCCAACAAGGCCGGTAAATATATCGGCATCTGCGGCCAGGGCCCCTCCGACCATCCCGACCTCGCCGAATGGCTGATGGACCAGGGCATCTCGTCCATTTCGCTAAACCCGGATACCGTGGTCGACACCTGGCTGCGACTGGCGGCGCACAAGAAGGGGTAATTTGCCCGGCAAATCCCCAATCGCCAAGCCGTTCATTCCTGCCCCAAGGCCCAAATCAGGCGCGCGTCGAGCAGGAGGCGGGCGTGGTGTTCGAGGGCGTCGAGGTGGGCGGTTTCGGCGGATTGGGTGGTTTCGAGGGCTTGGCGGCTGGCGAGCAGGGTGTCGGTGAAGTGGGATTCGCCGAGCAGATAGACTTTTCCGGTCAGCGCGGCGCTCAAATGCGTCTGCTTGCGGATGCGCGCCTGGGTGGCGGCAAAATTACCCGCCGCCCGCGCCTCGGCCACCAGTCGCCGCGCTTCGCGTTCAACCTTGTTGCGCAAGCCCATTTCTTCAAAGTGAGCCTGATTGAACTGCGCCAGCGCACCCGCATGGGCGGCGCTGCGCGCTTTCCCCGGCAGCGGAATGCTGATGCCGACGCCGACGATTCGCGTTTCGTTGTTCTGTTCGCTGGTGTAACGCAGTGAAATGCTGGGGTCGGATTGGCGCTCAAGGGCGATGCGTTCGGCCAGAAGCCGTTTTTCCTGCGTCCGCGCTTGCGCCTGTTTGAGCTCGCGGCTTTCGGCGACGATGCGCTCAACCCAGTCGACCTGCTCCATGCTGTCGTGAATCTCAGGCAGGGGCGTGTCGGAAACAGTCGGCGGCAGCGGCAGGCCGGGATATTTATGTTCCAGCGCCGCCCGCGCCAGCATCGCCCGCTGTACCGCCTGCTGCTGTTCGGCGATGAGGTGTTCATGTTCGGTTTGCGCCAGCAGCAGTTCCATTTTTGGCAACTCGCCGGCGCGCTCGCGCTTCTGGATGCTGTCGAGCAGACGTTCGCCAACGGCGACCTGTTCGGCGACGCGCAACGCGGCGCGTTCCTCGCGCAGCAGTTCAAACCAGGCGGCAAGCAGTTCCCGGCCCGCTTCGCGCCAGGCATTGGCATAGTCCGCCGCGGCCAGCGTCATTGCGTGCTGGCCGAGTTCTGCGTCCTTTTTCGCCTTGCCGAACCAACGCAGAGGGCGCTCGGCGGCAATTTCCCAATCCCGGGAATTGGCCTCTCCGCGTACCCGGCGGTGCGCGGTTTCGCCGCTCAGCATCCATTCATATTCCCCGCTTTGCAGGCGTTGCCGCTCGGCGGCAGAAAAATCGATACCGGCGCGCGCCGCCTGAAGTTCCGGGAGCCGCGCCAGCGCGCTGCGCACTGCGCTTTCCGGTGGCAGTGCGGCGGGGTAGCGGAAGGCGGCGGCAGTGGCTGCGATCCCGGCAGGTTCAGGAAAGGCTTGTGCCAGCCCGCTGCCAAGGGCGGAAACAAGCATCATGGTCGCGACTAGCGCGAGGCGGTGGGGTGGGTTTTTCATGTTTTTTTTGGAGGTGTTGCAGATATTCAAATGATAATCACTCCCATTTGTACCGTCAACGTCCCAAACCCAAAGGCGCGCATGAACGGCGAGCAGCGGGAGAACAGGCAGCCCGGTCCGGGGGGGATTGCGGGTGCGGCGTCCGGGTTGGAGCGGCTTTGGTTTATATGGGGAGGCGCTCTCGCATCTGGCCCCTGGTGCGGCTTTGCCGCATCACGCTACGCGGGGCCAGCGCCTTTGCCGTATTCCGTTGTGCGGGACAAACCTTCGGCTGTCCTTCGGCCTCGGGCTGTCCTGTGGCCTTGTCCCGCCAGCGGGCGAGGAGAGCATCTTTCCCTCCCTCGCTGGTGGGAGAGGGCGCCCCGAAGGGGCGGGAGAGGCGGTGCCGAATGTCTACATGTGAAGCAAAACCGCTCTGGGGTTTTGCTTCACACAGCACTATTTCTGGATTGCCTCGGCGCTTTGCGCCGCGCCATGACAGCGCGAAAACAGCCGGCGAACATGGCGAAACAATCCCGTTTTGCAGCCGCTCCAACGGCGCGGTGCGCCAGAGCCAGCGCGGCCTCAGTCGCTCGGCAGCGTTTCGGCGAAGGAGGGGCGTTGCAACAGCTTGGCGTGCAGTTTGTCGAGATTGGGATGTTCTTCCTGCCAGGCCACGTCGGGCAGGCGGAAAGCGAGGTAGCCGAGGGCGGCGCCGACGGCGACATCGGCCATCGAGAAGTGGGTGCCCATGCAGTAAGGCTGTTCGCCCAGTTCGGCGGCCATGAAGGCGAGGCTGCGGATGATTGCCGCTTGGTGGCGGGCTATCCATTCGGCGCTTTGTTGGGCCGGCGGGCGGCGCGATTCGAACACGATGCCGACGGCGGCATCGCAGATGCCGTCGGCCAGCGCCTCCCAGCGCCGGACTTCGATGCGCTCGCGGTTGGGGGCGGGGATGAGCTTGTTGTTCGGCGACACGTTGTCGATGTAGTCGACGATAACCCGCGAATCGAAGAGCGGCGTTTCGTCGTCGAGTACCAGCACCGGAATCCGGCCCAGCGGATTGATCGTCGGCACCGTGCTGTCCGGCGAGCGTGGCGAATCAGTCACGAAATCGTATTCGATCTTCTTTTCGGCCAGCACGATCCGCGCCTTGCGGGTATACGGGCTGGTAGGGGTGCCGATCAGCTTCATTGTATATTTCTCTGTCTCTGGGGGAAGCGATTATAGCGTATGGCGAGTGCGTCCTTGGGCGGGTAAAATTTCCGATTACGCCAAAGGATGTTGCCCATGAATTTCACTCCCCTGACCGCGCTTTCCCCGCTCGATGGCCGCTATGCCGGCAAGGTCGACGCCCTGCGCGAGCATTTTTCCGAATTCGGCCTGATCCGCGCCCGGCTCAAGGTCGAGATCGAGTGGCTGAAGGCTCTGGCCGCCGAGCCGCACTTCGCCGAGATTCCCGCCTTCTCGCCGGCGACCGTGGGCGAACTCGATGCGCTGGTGGCCGGCTTCGGTCCGCAGCAGGCGGCCGAGGTCAAGGCCATCGAGGCCACCACCAACCACGACGTCAAGGCGCTGGAATACTGGATCAAGGACAAGACCCAAGCCAATGCCGAGGTGGTCAAGGTCAGCGAATTCATCCACTTTGCTTGCACCTCGGAGGACATCAACAACCTGTCGCACGCGCTGATGTGCCAGGGCGCCCGCGAACAGGCGCTGCTGCCGGCGCTGGATGGTGTCATCACCCGGCTGGTCGAGCTGGCCCACGCCCACGCCGAAGTGCCGATGATGAGCCGCACGCACGGCCAGCCGGCAACGCCGACGACCATGGGCAAGGAACTGGCCAATGTCGCTTACCGCCTCAAGCGCGCCCGCGCCCGCATCGCTGGCGTCGAACTGCTGGGCAAGATTAATGGCGCGGTCGGTAATTACAACGCCCATCTGGCCGCCTACCCGGGCTACGGCTGGGAGGGCTTTGCCCGGCGCTTTGTCGAATCGCTGGGCCTGACCTTCAATCCCTACACCATCCAGATCGAGCCGCACGACGCGCTGGCCGAACTGTTCGACGCCTTCGCCCGCGCCAACAGCATCCTCATCGACCTCGACCGCGACATCTGGGGCTACATCTCGCTCGGCTTCTTCAAGCAGAAGGTCAAGGCCGGCGAAATCGGTTCCTCGACCATGCCGCACAAGGTCAATCCCATCGACTTCGAGAATTCCGAGGGCAATTTCGGCCTTGCCAACGCACTGCTCAAACACCTTGCCGAGAAGCTGCCGATCTCGCGCTGGCAGCGCGATCTGACCGACTCGACCGTGCTCCGCAACATGGGCGTCGGCCTTGGCTACACACTGCTCGGCTACGACTCGTTGTTGAAGGGTCTGGGCAAGCTGGAAATCAACGCCGAATTGATGCACGCCGACCTCGACGCCAACTGGGAACTGCTGGCCGAGCCGATCCAGACGGTAATGCGCCGCTACGCGGTGGCAAATGCCTACGAAAAACTCAAGGATCTGACGCGCGGCGCCCGCGTTTCGCGTCAGGGTATGCAGGATTTCGTGGCGACCCTGGATATTCCCGAGGCAGCCAAGGCCGAATTGCTGCGTCTGACGCCCTGGGATTACACCGGCAAGGCGTCGGAACTGGCGAGGCGTATTTAAGGCGGCAGGCAAATGCTTTGCGCCAAATGCGGGCAGGAAGCCCCGGATGAAGCCATCTATTGCCCGCATTGCGTCGGCGAGCGGCGCAGTACCGACCGCGAGGTCATCCGCGGCGGCGTCAGGGGCGGGCTGATCGGCCTGTTCATCGGCCTTCTGCCGGCGTTGCTGCTGCTCTATATCTACGGCCCCGAGCGCGGCATCAAGGCCATCGCCTTCGCCGTGCCGGTCGCCACTTTCACCACCGGGCTGATCATCGGTCTGGTCAAGGCCAAACACGACTGGAAATGAGCTTTAACGACAATCTGAAAAAGCTGCCGGGTATTTCCCACCTGGCCGCGCTCAACCTGCTTGACGCCGATGGCGAGGTCGTCGCCCGCATCGAAAACAAACCGGGCAGCCAGGGTTCGCTGGCGGTGTACAATCATCTGGCGCAAACCTACGGCGCGATCACCGCCGAGGCGGCAAGGAAGGGCCTGGAAATTTTCGCCGAGCACAGCGAGGACGAGCGCGCCCATCCCGGCAAGCATCCCAATATTGCCCGCCTGCTGGCCATCGAATCCGGTCAGCCAATGCTGCGCGTCAAGCATGTTTTCGCGCTATAGACAGATTCGCCCCGGCCTGGTTTTGCTATGTGATATCGGTTACGGAAGACTGTAACGAAGCTGGTATAGTTATCAAGCCCCTTCACATCTCATCGGAGAAAGACCCATGAAGAAACTCATGCTCGCCCTGCTCGGTATCACTCTGGCCGGAAGCGCCGCCGCCCAAATGAAGCCGGAAGACGCCATCAAGTACCGTCAGTCGGCGTATTCCACCATGTCCTGGAACATGCACCGCATCAAGGCCAGTATCGAAGGCGCCTACAACAAGGACGACGTCATCAAGGCCGCCAATGTGATCCAGAGCCTCGCCAATTCGGGCATGGGATCGCTGTATCTGCCGGGCACCGACAAGGGCAAGGGCTGGGTGGAAACCCGCGTCAAGCCCGAATTTTTCGCGCCCGCCAACAAGGACAAGGTCGGCAAGGTCGCCGCCGATTTCAACCGCGAAGCCAATGAAATGGCCAAGATCGCCGCCGGTGGCGATGCCGCCGCGGTCAAGGCGCAATTCGACAAGCTCGGCGGCACCTGCAAGGGGTGCCACGACGATTTCAAGATCAAGGATTAAACTGGCCGGTACTGTACCGCGTATGACAGGCGCCTGCGGGCGCCTGTTGCATTTTTATTGCAACAAAGGAAGCACACATGAACAGCAAGCGCATTCGACTCTGGGATCTGCCGACCCGCCTCTTTCACTGGTTGCTGGTGCTGGCCGTGATCGGCGCCGTTATCAGCGGCCAACTCGGCGGCGGCCTGATTGTCTGGCACGGGCGTCTCGGCCTGTTCATCGTTGCGCTGCTGGTTTTCCGTCTGGTTTGGGGAGTCATCGGCTCGACCTATGCCCGTTTCGCCCAGTTCTTCCCGACGCCGGCCAAATTGCGCGCTTATCTGAAAGGCGAGTGGCACGGGGAAGGGCATAACCCGCTCGGCGCCCTGTCCGTTTTCGGCCTGCTGGCCGTGGTCGGTTTCCAGGCTGTTTCCGGGTTGTTCACCAATGACGACATTGCTTTCGTCGGGCCGTTGTTCGACCTGGTCGACAAAAGCCTGAGCAACCGCCTGACCGGCCTGCACCATCTGGCGGCCAACCTGTTGTTCATACTGGTCGGCCTGCATGTGGCGGCGATCGCCTTCTATGTCTTCGTCAAGAAAAACAACATGTTCTGGCCGATGCTGAGCGGCTCGAAGGAAGTCGAACAGGGCGAGGACGCCAAAGGCGGCGGTCCGCTGGCTTTCGTCATCGCTCTGCTGCTGGCGCTGGCCGGCGTCTACGGCGCCAGCGGCGCCTGGCTACCGGCGCCGCCGCCACCGCCGCCCGCATCCGAGATACCGGCCTGGTAAGCCGCGCAGTGGAAGAAAGCCTAGGTTTTTTCTTCCTGATAATAGGGCAGGTCTATCAGTTCCGCGGCGGAACAAGGGCGGTAATAGAGGAAGCCCTGCAATAGATCGCAGTCCAGATTAATCAGCGTTTCCCGCTGCGCCACGGTTTCCACGCCTTCGGCGACCACGATCATTTTCAGCGAATGCGCCAAAGCGACAATGGCATGCACGACGGAGAAGGCATCTTCTGCCTCGCTCACGTTTTCGACGAAAATTTTGTCGATCTTGAGCACGTCGACCGGATAACGGGAAAGGTAGGAGAGCGAGGAATAGCCGGTGCCGAAATCGTCGATGGCGATGCGGATGCCCGCCTGGCGCAATTTTGAAAAGATGCCGAAGATCAATTCAGGGTCTTCGGACATTGAGGATTCCGTCAATTCGATTTCCAGGCAGGAAGGCTGGATTCCGGTTTCATGCACGGTTTGCAACACTTTTTCCGGGAAATCGGGATTGCGAAGCTGGCGGGCAGAAATGTTGACGGCAATGCGCTGGAGACAAATTCCCTGGTTCTGCCACTCGACAAATTGCCGGCAGGCGGTATCCAGACACCATTGCCCGAGGGTGTCGATGTAGCCGATACTTTCCGCCAGCGGGACAAACTGGCCCGGCAGCAGCAAGCCGCGCGTTGGGTGCTGCCAGCGGATGAGTGCTTCCATGCCGTGAATGAGGCCGCTGCTGATCTCAATCTGGGGCTGATAGTGGACGAGTAACTCGCCACGTTCGACGGAATGGCGTAAATCAGCTTCAAGTTCCAGTTGATCCAGGGAATAGGTGTTGTCGCTTTCCAAAAAGAAGCGGAAACAGGACCGCCCGGCATCCTTGGCATGGTGCAGGGCGATATTGGCATTCTTCATCAGGATGTCTTCGCTTTCGCCATCCGATGGATAAATGGCGATCCCGATGCTGGTGGAAATGAAAAACTCGCGCCTATCCAAGCCAAAGGGGCGGGAAAATTCTTGCAATATGCGGCTGGCGAGGCTTAACGCGTCGGCATGAGAGGTAATTTCCGGCAACAGCAGGGCAAATTCATCGCCCGAAATACGGGCCAGCGTATCGCCCTCGCGCAACAGACTGGCGAGCCGTTCACTGGCGGCGATGATGAGGGCGTCGCCTTTCTTGTGGCCGAGCGAGTCGTTAATGGCCTTGAAGTGGTCGAGGTCGATGAAAAGAATGGCCAGCGGGCGCCGGTTGCGGTGCGCCTGGAGCAGGGCGTTGCCCAGGCGGTCGTTGAAGAGAAGGCGATTGGCGAGCCGGGTCAGCGGATCATAATAGGCCAGCCGGTTGATATAGGCTTCCGTCTGTTTGCGCTCGGAAATATCGGTGAAAAGACCGACGTATTGAATGACCTTGCCAGATTCATTTTTGATGGCGGTGATGGATAGCCATTCGGGGTATGTCTCGCCATTTTTCCGGCGATTGACGATTTCTCCCTGCCAGTGCCCATCGTCGATGATTTGCCGCCACATCTCCTTGTAGAATATTGGGTCATGCAAGCCGGAAGCCAGCAGTTTGCCCGGTGTCTCGCCAATGGCTTCTTTTTCGGTATAGCCGGTGATTTTGGTAAAGGCGCTGTTGACGGATTGAATAATGCCGTCCTGATCAGCAATGGCCATGGCTTCGGTGATATTGTCGAAAACGCTGGCGGCAATGCGCAGGCGCTCTTCCGCCTGATGCTGGAAGGTAACGTCCCGGAATGAAGTGACGTAGCCGGCAAGACCCTCGCCGCTATCGGGGGGCAGCGGGCCGCCGAGAAAAATGGCGGGAAAGCGTTCGCCATTGGCGTGTTGCAGCCATTCCTCGCCCTCGTGGTGCATATTGGACTTGAGCGCCAGGCGAAACGCCGAATGCGCGACATCACTTGCGGGCCAGAGAGCAGCGACGTCCGTGCCGAAAAGTTCGGTTTCGCTGCGTCCCAGCAGGGTTTCCGCGCGCTGGTTCATGAAATTCAGCTTGCCGTTGGCGTCAAAACTCAAAATGCCTTCGCTCAGATGGTCGGCGATATTGTCGAGCAGGGCGTGGCTTTTTTCCAATTCTCGCGCGGTTTGCTGCAGACGCAGCATGATAATCACAACGCTGAAAACCAGCAGAAGCGAAAAAGCCGCCATCATCCGCCGGTATCCTTCGGCGCGGTTGAGTAGCTGGCTGTAGGATTCGAGATAATTGCCGTAGGCGCGAGCAATTTCCTGCGGGAAGGTATTGCGGGATATCTCCTTTATTTGCCGTTGCACGGGCAAATGGTTATTGATGATCTGATTTCCGTGCGCGGCCAGCAATCTTGCATCGTCGGCATGTTTGCCAAAGGAAGGCGCGCTGTTTTCCAGTTGATTCAATTTTTTCAGAATGGCGTGCGCTTCCCTGTCATCATGTTCATTGACGAAAATCAGCAGGTCGCGGGTAATGATGGCGACCAGATTTTTTGCCGCGCCATCGGCCTTTGCGGTGTACAAATGCCGGGAAAGATTGACAAAGTGATAGAGGGAATTGGCGAACACGGCGTTCTGCCGCCGGAAATCGTCAAGCAGGAGGCTCTTTTTCTGCCATGCCTCGCTGCTGTTCTTGAGCGTCCCGGGAATGCCCATGCGCACGAAAGCCCCCTGCAACTCCACCAGCAGGGAATCAATCTGCGCGGATGAAATGCTCAATGAGTCGTAGGTCAGCAATTGCCGATGGTGCAGGCGCATGACGTCGAAATTGATACGGGTATCCAGCGTCTCGATCTGGCGGGTTATTTGTTCGACCCGGTTGCGCTCGCTCTCGTTCAGGGAATGGCTGAGGATATAGAGGGTGAGCAGGATGCCGCCGAGAATGGCCAATATCATCCATGGCAGGAACATGCGGAGGGTGGGGCGGCGAAAACCGGGCGTCATTTCAATTCTTCTCCGGTCAAGGTATGGAGGAATAAGACGATGGAGCGCACTTCTTCCTCGGGAATATCCAGGCCAAGCTGGTAGCGCCCCATGATCGCCACGGCTTCCTGCAAGGAAGCTTCCGAACCGTCATGAAAATAGGGCGCGGTCAGGGCGACATTGCGCAGGCTAGGCACCTTGAAAACATATTTGTCTTCCTCGCGGCCTGTCACATTGAAACGCCCCAGATCGGCCTTTTCCACCTTTTTGTCGGCAAAGTAATCGAGCATGACGCCAAAGCGTTGAAAAATGTTGCCGCCGACATTTCTTCCCTGATGGCAGGTTGCGCAGCCATGTCGTTTAAACAGGAGGTAGCCTTCCAGTTCCTGATCGGAAATCGCGGTCGCTTCCCCTTTCAGCCAGCGGTCGAAGCGGGCAGGCGTCACCAGGGAACGCTCGAACTCGGCAAGGACTTCCATGACTCTGGCCGGCGTTGCCGGCCCGCCGTAAATGGCGCGAAAGCGGGAAGCCATCTGTGGATCGGCTTCCAGGACGGCAATGACCTGCTCCCAGGAGGAGGCCATTTCCACCGGATTCAGGATGGGACCCGCCGCCTGCTCTTCCAGCGAAGCGGCCCGCCCATCCCAGAATTGCCGGAAATTGAAGCCAGAGTTATAGACGGTCGGGGTGTTGATGTCGCCCACGGCATTGCCGACGCCAAACGAGCGGACACGGTGATCGACGCCGCCTGTCTGCAAATCATGGCAGCTGGCGCAACTGACGGTGTTGTCCCGGGAAAGCCGGGGATCATGAAAGAGAGTCTGCCCGAGCGCTACTTTTAGCGCGTCAAGCCCGGTCGGCGCGGAAATCGGCTCGATCGGCTCATCGAAAATGGGCGGCGCGACGATTTGGAGGGTATTGTCGTCGGCATGGTTTGCGTCATTCCCGGGTTTCCAGGAATAGAAAACATAGACGACCACACAGGCAGCCAGCACAATCAGAGCAGGCAACCACGTTTTCCGCAATGCGGTTCTATCTGAGCGATGAATGTGATGAAGAGACATAATTCGGGCCAGCTTGCCTATGCACTCGCAATAGATATTTTATCATTTATCGGAGATTTACCGAGGAAATATGTAACGATGCGCCCGTTGCCGCCCGGCAGGAGCAAGGCTAGCCTTGCGCGGCGGGGCGATTG
Source organism: Betaproteobacteria bacterium (assembly GCA_009779355.1). Classification (GTDB taxonomy): domain Bacteria; phylum Pseudomonadota; class Gammaproteobacteria; order Burkholderiales; family Rhodocyclaceae; genus WRNU01. The sequence goes on from WREK01000001.1 coordinate 113,614, forward strand.
GATAACGCCGCGGCGTTATCCATTGGAGGGCAGCTTGGTCACGCAGCAGACGTTCCGTAGAGGAAATATTTTCCGGTTCGGCACGGCTGCTTCTCGCGCTAATCAGCCTGGCGTGGTTCGCCAAGCGCCCAGCATGGCGGCAATGTGGGCGGGGCGCATCATTCCATTTCCATCTCAACCGATTACCTTGCCGGTTTCAATGGAATGCTGGATCAAACCACGGCGCCGTCTTCGTTGGCGCCTTCGATGCCCCGTTTCGGCTTGACGAACTGTTCGCGCGAAGCGCCCAGCCACATCACCAGCGGGCAGGCGACCAGCACCGAGGAATAGATGCCGAAACAGATGCCGATGGTCAGGGCCATGGCGAAGTAGTGCAGGGTTTCGCCGCCGAAAATAAGCATCGACAGTACCATGGCCTGGGTCGAGGCGTGGGTGATGATGGTGCGGGAAATGGTGCTGGTGATGCCGTGGTCGAGCACTTGCGGCGTGGTGAGGCCACGCGAGCGCTTGAAGGTTTCGCGCACACGGTCGAAGACGACCACCGATTCGTTTACCGAATAACCGAGCACGGCCAGTACCGCAGCCAGCACCGACAAGGAGAATTCCCACTGGAAGGCGGCGAAGAAGCCGAGAATGATGATGACGTCATGCAGGTTGGCGATGATGGCCGAGACCGAGAAACGCCATTCGAAGCGGAAGGCGAGATAGACCATGATGCCGATGACCACCACCAGCAGCGCCAGAGCGCCATTCTCGGCGAGTTCCTTGCCGACTTGCGGGCCGACGTACTCGACGCGGCGCAAGGCGCCGCCCGGCACTTCGGCGTCGAGCGCGGCCTTCACCTGTTCGCCCTGCTTGGCGCTGTCTTCCGCGTTGCGTAGCGGCAGGCGGATGAGCACGTCGCGCGAGGTGCCGAAATTCTGCACCTGGAAATCCGAGAAGCCAGCCTTGCCCAGCGCGCCGCGCATCTTTTCCAGTTCGGCGGCCTCCTGATAGCTGATCTCGATCAGCGTGCCGCCGGTAAATTCGACCGACAGGTGCAAGCCCTTGGTGGCGAGGAAGAAAACGGCGATGAGGAAGGTGACGAAGGAAATGATGTTGAACTTCAGCGCATGGCGCATGAAGGGAATGTCTTTTTTGATGCGGAAAAATTCCATGACGCTGTTTCCTTATTTCTTGCCGTCGGTGGCGGCAGTCAGGCCGGGTTTCCAGATCTGGCCGATGGCCACCTTGGCGAGTTTCTTCTGACGGCCGTAGATCAGGTTGATCAGGGCGCGCGAGATGAACACCGCCGAGTAGATCGAGGTCAGGATGCCGAGGCAATGCACCACGGCGAAGCCGCGCACCGGGCCGGAGCCGAAGATGAGCAGGGCGAGGCCAGCGATCAGCGTGGTGATGTTGGAATCGAGAATGGTGCCGAAGGCGCGCGCGTAACCTTCAGAAATGGCCGCCTGCGGTGGCATGCCGGCGCGTAGTTCCTCGCGCACCCGTTCGTTGATGAGCACGTTGGCGTCGATGGCCATGCCCAGCGTCAGGGCGATGGCGGCGATGCCGGGCAGGGTCAGCGTCGCCTGCAAGAGCGAGAGCAGGGCGACCAGCAGCAGCAGGTTGGCGGCCAGGGCCAGGGAGGAGACGAGGCCGAAGATCTGGTAATAGAGGATCATGAACAGGGCGATGACGACGAAGCCCCACAGCGTCGAATTGAAACCCTTGCTGATGTTCTCGGCGCCGAGCGAGGGGCCGATGGTGCGTTCCTCGATGATTTCCATCGGCGCGGCCAAGGCGCCAGCGCGGATCAGGATGGCCAGTTTGTTGGTTTCCTGCGCCGAGAAACGGCCGGTGATCTGGAAGCGGTTGCTGAATTCGCCCTGGATGCGGGCGACGGAAATGGCTTCGCCCTTGCCCTTTTCGTAAAGGACGATGGCCATCATCTTGTGCAGGTTTTCGCGCGTGACGTCGCGCATGACGCGCCCGCCGACGGCATCGAGCTCGACGGAAACGGCCGGCTGATGGTTCTGGTCGAAGGTCGGTTCGGCCTTGGTGAAGCGGTCGCCGGTCAGGATCACCTGTTTTTTCAGCGCCACCGGTCTTTCGCTGCCGTCGCGGTCGCGCTCGATGACGGTGTCGATGCCCAGCGCATCGTTGGGGTCGGCGACCATGCGCACTTCGAGCGTCGCGGTGCGGCCGAGAATGTCCTTGGCCTCGCCGGGATCCTGCACGCCCGGCAACTGGACGACGATGCGGTCGGCGCCCTGCTGCTGGATCACCGGCTCGGCGACGCCGAGTTCGTTGATACGGTTGTGCAGGGTGGTGATGTTCTGTTTCAGCGCGTCCTCGCCGAGTTTTTTCAGCACTTCCGGCCGCAGCGTCGCCAGCAGGCGGAACTCGTCGCCGCTGCCACTCTCGGTCAGCACCAGATCAGGCTGGGCGGCGGTGATGGCGGTGCGCGCCTTGGCGCGCATCTCGCTGTCGCGGAAGACGATGACGATGCGCTCGCCGTCGCGGCTGATGCCGGCATGGCGCACAGTCTTGTCGCGCAGCACGGTACGCAGATCGGCGGAAGTCGAGTCGAGACGCTTGGTCAGCGCGCCTTTCATGTCCACCTGCAAGAGGAAATGCACGCCGCCGCGCAAGTCGAGACCGAGATACATCGGCAGCGCGTGCAGCGCGGTCAGCCAGCGCGGCGAGGCCGAGAGCAGGTTGAGGGCAACCACATATTGCGGGTCGGAGGGGTCCGGATTGAAGGTTTTTTCCAGCACATCCCTGGCCTGCATCTGGATGTCGGTATTGGCGAAGCGGGCCTTGACGCCGACGTTGTCGAGCAGAATGCCGTCATGGGCGATGCCGGCGCTTTGCAGCGCCTCCTCGACGCGGCTGCGCGTGCGCTCGTCGATCTTGAGCGTGGCCTTGGCGCTGGATACCTGCACGGCCGGCGATTCGCCGTAGAAGTTGGGCAGGGTGTAGATGAAACCCAGCGCCAGCGACACGACGACGATAATGTTTTTCCAGAGGGGATAGCGATTCATGGCGGCTCGAAAGCGGGGAGGGCGGTTATCGGAACGGTATTGTTCAGGATGGTGCGAAACTGGATTGCTTCGCTTCGCTCGCAATGACGGCCATTCCGGTCATTGCGCGGAGCGAAGCGACGAAGCAATCCAGAAATGTACGCATTTGACTGATATGCCGCCTTCCAGGGCGATTACAGGGACTTCAACGTGCCTTTCGGCAGTACCATGCCGATGGCCGGCTTTTGCACGATGACTTCGGTGCCTTCGGCGATTTCAAGGTTGACATAGGCTTCGCCGACCTTGGTGATGCGGCCCGCCAGACCGCCGCTGGTGACGATCTCGTCGCCTTTTTGCAGGGCGGCGATCAAGGTCCGGTGCTCCTTGGCCTTTTTCATCTGCGGACGGATCAGGAGAAACCAGAAGACGACGAACAGCAGGATCATCGGCATGAACTGCATGAGACCGCCGGTCGGGTCGGCGGCGGCGCCAGCGGCTTGGGCGTGGGCAAGGCTAATCATGGGGAAGCTCTCCAAATACGAAAAAAATCAGAACGCGCGATTCTAGCACTGGCCGCCCGATCGGTCGCGGGCGAAGGCGGTCGCCCAGCGTTCCAGGCTTCCCGATTCAATGGCGGCGCGCATTTCGGCCATGATGGTCTGGTAGAAATGCAGGTTGTGCAGGGTATTGAGCATGCCGCCGAGAATTTCGCCATTGCGGAAGAGGTGATGCAGGTAGGCGCGGCTGAAGCGGGTACAGGCATGGCAAGCGCACGACGGGTCGAGCGGGCCGGTGTCGGTGCGGTAGCGGGCGTTCTTGATGCGGACATCGCCAAAGCGGGTGAACAGGTGGCCGTTGCGCGCATTGCGCGTCGGCAGCACGCAATCGAACATGTCGATGCCGCGCCGGACGGCGAATACCAGATCTTCCGGCGTGCCGACGCCCATCAGGTAGCGCGGCTTGCCCGCCGGCAGGCGCGGCGCCAGGTGGTCGAGGATGCGCGCCATGTCCTCCTTCGGCTCGCCGACCGAAAGGCCGCCGATGGCCATGCCGTCGAAGCCGATGGCCTCAAGGCCGGCCAGCGACTCGTCGCGCAAATCCTCGTACATGCCGCCCTGGACGATGCCGAACAGGGCGTTGCGGTTTTCCAGGCGCTCGTGTTCGGCGCGCGAGCGTTTTGCCCAACGCAGCGACAGGCGCATGGATTGCGCCGCTTCCTCGCGGCTGGCGGGGTAGGGCGTGCATTCGTCGAAAATCATCACGATGTCCGAATTCAGCGTGTGCTGGATTTGCATCGAGATTTCCGGCGACAGGAAGAGCTTGGCGCCGTCGTGCGGCGAACTGAATTTGACGCCTTCCTCGGCGATCTTGCGCAAGGCGCCGAGGGAAAACACCTGGAAGCCGCCGGAGTCGGTCAGGATCGGCTTTTGCCAGCCCATGAAAGCGTGCAGGCCGCCGTGGGCCGCGACAACTTCGAGGCCAGGGCGCAGCCACAGATGGAAGGCGTTGCCGAGGCAAATTTGCGCGCCGATGTCGTGCAGATTTTGCGGGGTCATCGCCTTGACCGTGCCGTAGGTGCCGACCGGCATGAAGGCCGGCGTCTCGACCTGGCCGTGGGCCAGCGTCAGCGTGCCGCGGCGGGCGGCGCCGTCATTGGCGAGAAGTTGGAAATCCATGGGGGAAATACTCGTAGCGTTACAGAGAGGGGCCGCATTTTTCCAGCAACATCGCGTCGCCGTAACTGAAAAAGCGATAGCGTTCGGCGATGGCGTGGGCGTAAGCGGCGCGGATCGCGGCCTGGCCGGCAAAGGCCGAGACCAGCATGAGCAGAGTCGATTTCGGCAGGTGGAAATTGGTGAGCAAGCGGTCGACCACGCGAAAGCGGTAACCGGGGGTGATGAAGATGTCGGTTTCGCCGCTGCCGGGACGCGGCAGGCCATCGTCCCCGCCGGCCGCTTCGAGGGCGCGCAGGCTGGTGGTGCCGACCGCGACGACGCGCCCGCCACTGGCGCGGGCGGCGGCGATGGCGGCGGCCGTGGCGGCTGGAATCTCGTAACGCTCGCTGTGCATGCGGTGATCGGCGATTTTTTCCACGCGCACCGGGCGATAGGTGCCGGCGCCGACATGCAGCGTCACGAAGGCGGTGTTGACCCCTTGCGCCGCCAGCGTCGCCAGCATGGCCTCGTCGAAATGCAGGCCGGCGGTCGGCGCGGCAACCGCTCCCGGCGCGCGGGCATAAACGGTCTGGTAGCGGGTTTCATCGGCGCTGTCGGCAGGATGGGCGATGTAGGGCGGCAGGGGCAGCTTGCCGTGGCGCTCGGCCAGTGCCCAAAAATCGCCGTCATCACATAATTCGAGCGCGAAGAACTCGCCCTCGCCGCCGCTCCGCCCGCCCACGCGGACGCTGAAGGCATCGGCCAGACGCAACAGGCAGCCGGGTTTCGGCGCCTTGCTGGCGCGGATCTGGCCAATGGCGTGGCGGGCGTCGACGATGCGTTCGAGCATGACCTCGACCTTGCCGCCGCTGTCCTTGATGCCATGAAAACGCGCCTTGATGACGCGGGTGTCGTTGAATACCAAGAGGTCGCCAGCGCGCAGCAATTGCGGCAGATCAACGAAGCGTCGGTCGTCCAGCCGTTCGCCGTCGACGTGCAGGAGCCGGCTGCCGCGCCGCTCCGGCGCCGGATGCTGGGCGATCAGTTCGGGCGGCAGGGAAAAATCAAAATCGTCGACGGTCAGCAAGGTCATGGCGGGAGCAAAACGGAACCCAGCCGGCCGGCGGGTTGGCGAAAGGGGCGGATCATACGGGATGGCAAGGCGGATGATCAATTGCCGGGCGGCGCGCATGCGATTTGGTTTGCATATGAATATATAAATTTAATGAGTTCATTTTCCGGAATCATGATATCATCCTGTGTTAATATATGCTTTATGCGTATTTCCGTGCGGCGACTGCTCAAACCCTTCGTTTTCGCTTCCGTCATCGCCGCGACCATCGCGGTTACCTTGCGCGCGGATGCTGCCGGCACGGATATCGGCGCCCAGATGGCGCACATGGTTTCCGGCATCGTCGGTTATGCCCGTTGGCCCGTTCAACCGACTTCCTATCGCCTGTGCGTTGCCGGCAAAGTAGTGCATCTTCGTGCTGACCGGCTGACGGCGGAGTTCGGCGAACATGCCGTGGCCGTTTCTTATGAAATGCCTCATGAGACAGGCTGGGTTCGCACCTGCGATATTCTCTACCTGGGTAAATTGTCCTTAGAGCAGCGCTACAGGCTGCTGAACGAGGCGGTTGAGCGACCGACACTGACCATCAGCGAGGATGACGACGCCTGTGCCGATGCCAGCATGTTCTGCCTGGCGATCAAGGACAACTATGTCGCTTTGCTGATCAATCTCGATGCCGTCTCGCGCAGCGCTATCCGGATCAATCCCAAGGTGCTGCAAATGGTCCGCCGCAAGCAGGTGCAATCGTGACAGCGGATCGTTCCGATTGCCGGCCGATGGTCTCGGTGCTGCATGCGGCGAACATGCAGGTGGCGCTGGTCGCCATGATCCTGATCGGCGCTTCGATGCTGATCGTCGGTGTGCTCATTCTGCGCGTCTACATGGCCGACAACCTGAAACTGTCGGCGCAGGCGATCTCTTACGCGGTCGAGGCGGCGGTGGTGTTCAACGACCAGGAAGCCGCCAGTGAAGCCCTGTCGCTGATGAGCGCCAACCGGCCAATCGTCACGGCGCACGTCACCGATCGCAATGACGAAGAAGTCGCCCGCTGGAGCGAGTCGACAAGAAATGGCCTGTGGCGCGTGCTGGAGCAGGCGCTGTCCGATGTGCCGCTGATGCGGCCGACCATCGTCGAGCCGATCACCTACAAAGGGCAGTGGATCGGCAATGTCACGCTGGTCGGTTCGAACCGGGATTTGCTGGTTTTTCTCTCGATCAGCATGGCCTGCGGCCTGGTTTGCCTGGCGCTGTGCGCCGCCCTTGCCTCGCGGCTGTCGCGCCGGGCCAGCCGACGCATCGTCACGCCCCTGTCGGGATTGGCCCAGGTCGTCGCCAAGGCGCGGCGGAAGCGGCATTTCAAGCATCGCGTCGGACCGGCGGCAATTGCCGAATTGCAGGATCTGGGCGACGATTTCAATGCCCTGCTGGAAGAGCTCGAACGCTGGCGGGAGCAGATGAACCATCATAGCGAATCGCTGGCCTATCAAGCCAACCACGACCCCCTGACGGAACTGGCCAATCGCGCCCATTTCGAAGCCCGCTTGCAGGATGTGCTGGGAGCGGCGAGCGAAAAGGCGGGACAGGTTGCGTTGTTCTTCGTTGACGTCGATTGCTTCAAGTCGATCAACGACACAATGGGCCACGAAGTTGGCGATGTCGTGCTGAAGGCGATCGCTCAGCGCCTGCGCGGGCAGATCCGCGAAACCGACTTGGTGGCGCGCTTCGGCGGCGACGAATTCGCGGCGCTGCTGGCGCCGCTGGGCGACTTGGCGCGGGCCAAGCGGATCGCCAGCAATATGCTGAACAGTACGGCCAAGCCGATCGAACTGCCATCTGGAGAAACACTGGTCGCTTCGCTGAGCATCGGCATCGCCTTTTATCCAGACCATGCGCTCGATGCGGTCACCTTGCTGAACAAGGCCGATGAAGCGATGTATCATGCCAAACGGGCGGGGCGCGGACAATACGCCATCGCTGGAGAATCTGTTGTACCAACGACATCCGAGGAATAGCCATGATGCGCACCACTTTCTCCCTGATTTTCCTTCTGGCCGCCTTGCTCGGGCTGGCGGCCTGTCAGTCGACGCCAGAACCGGTGTCCCGCAATACCGTCCTGCAAAGCGCGGGTTTCGTCCAGTCGAGCGAAGGCTGGGAATTCAGCACATCGGAAAAACTGCTGTTCGAACCCGGCGAATCGAACCTGATGCCGGCTGGCCGCGAAACGGTCAACCGCATCACCCACCTGCTGATAGAGCTTGAAGTTCCGACGGTACGCATCGACGGCCATACCGATACGACCGGCAGCGTTGACTTCAACAATCAGCTTTCCCTGCGGCGCGCCCAAGCGGTTGCCGATGTGATGGTGGAAGCCGGCATGCCGGCCGCCGCCATAACGGTTCGCGGCCTGGGCAGCCAGGCGCCGGTAGCCAGCAACCAGACGGCCGAAGGGCGGGCGCAGAACCGCCGTGTCGTCGTGGTGATCGTCGGTAACTGAGCACGCGAAGGGGCAGGGTACTAGCTGGCCAACATCGCCAGTTCCGACGATGCAGCGACCGGGCTAGATAACTCTATCATGGCGTGCTATAGTTCCATGTGCTATAGGTGGCCATGTGCGGATTTTCAAGACCAAAGGCGTAGGGCGGTTTGCACGGCGCGAGCGCATCGCCGACGCCAGTTTTAGGGATGCCATCGAGCGGGCCGAGCGCGGCACCATCGACGCCGATCTAGGCGGCGGCCTCATCAAGCAACGATTGGCGAGGCCCGGTCAAGGACGTTCAGGCGGCTACCGCATGGTGATTGCTTACCGGGCGGCTGGCCGAGCGGTTTTCCTGTACGGCTTCGCCAAGAGCACATTGGACAACATCGAGGACGACGACTTGCAAGACCTGCGGGCCATCGGCGCAGCATGGTTGGCGGCCTCGGACGAAAACATCACGCAAGCACTGGACGCCGGAGATTTGAAGGAGATCGAGACATGACCACGAAACAGCCTAGCCGCCTTTCCCGCGAGATTGCGGAAATGGCCGGCGCACAGCGCCGCCTCGGAATCATGGCCGAGGCCACCTATCAGAAGATCACGGCCCGGCACCTTGGCGCGGAAGCCCTGCCCACAGCCGAGCCGATCACGCCCGACCAGGTGCGCCAGGTACGCGAGCAAGCGCACCTAAGCCAAGCCGCCCTGGCCCGCTACCTGAACATGACCGCCGGCTATGTGGCGCAGCTTGAGCGCGGCGCGACGCAGGCCAAGGGGCCGGCGCTGGCCTTGCTGAACGTCATCCGGCGTAAGGGCATCGAGGCTTTGCAATGACCACAGAGCCGACCATTGAGGAACTATCCAAGGGAAGAGCGACCGGGCATCGGCTGATCGTCCGCTCCGCATTAGCGTCGTAGGGGGATGGCGTCCCCCTACATGGCATCAACCGGATCGGCATCGGCGAACTGCATGGCGTGCAAGCGGGCGTAGTGCCCGTTCCGCGGCAGCAGTTCGGCGTGCGTGCCGCGCTCGACGATGCGCCCCTGGTCCATGACCAGAATCAGGTCGGCCCTTTCGATGGTCGACAAGCGGTGAGCGATAACCAGGGTCGTGCGGTTGGTGGTGGCGCTTTCCAGCGCCGCCTGGATGTGGCGCTCGGATTCCGTATCCAGCGCCGAAGTGGCCTCGTCGAGAATCAGCAGCGGCGCATCCTTGAGGATGGCGCGGGCGATAGCCAGACGCTGGCGCTGGCCGCCGGAGAGCAGGACGCCGTTTTCGCCGACCAGGGTGTCGTAATCCTGCGGCAGACGCTCGATGAATTCGGCGGCGTTGGCCGCCTTGGCGGCCTGTTCGATGCGCTCGCGCGGCAGGCTGGCGAGATCGCCGTAGGCGATGTTGTTGGCGATGCTGTCGTTGAACAGTGAGACTTGCTGCGTGACCAGGGCGATATGCTGGCGCAGATTGCGCAGGGTGTAGTCCTCGACGGCAAGGTCGTCAAGCAGTATCTGCCCCTGTTTATGGTGATAAAAGCGCGGGATCAGGTTGACCAGCGTCGACTTGCCGCTGCCGGAGCGGCCAACCAGCGCGACCATCTGCCCCGGCTCGGCGACGAAGTTAATGTCGTGCAGCACCGGCTGAACGGTACCGGGATAGGTGAAACTCAGATTGCGCACCTCGACGCGACCGGCGACCCGCTCGCGTTCGATGTTGCCCCAGTCGCTTTCCGGCGCTTCGTCGAGTTGCGAAAAAATACTTTCGGCGCCGGCCAAGCCCTTCTGGATCGTCTCGTTGACTTCCGACAACTGGCGGATCGGCTTGGGCAGCATGCTGGCCGCCGAAATGTAGGCGACCAGATCGCCGACCGAGGCATCGCCGCGCAGCAGTAGCACCAGAAAGAGAATCACCGACATGCTGGAAAAAGTGACGAATTGCAAGGCCGGCGTAAAGGTGGCGGAAGTCCTGGACATGCGCAGTTGCTTGGCGGTGTTCTCCTCGCTGGCCTGCTTGAAACGCGCCGACTCGTAATTCTCGCCGCCAAAACTGCGCACGACGCGATAGCCCTGGATGGTTTCCGAGGCGATATGGGTCAGGTCGCCCATGGCCATCTGGATTTTCCTCGCCTGTTTGCGGAAGCGGCGACTGGCGTGTTTGACCATGAAGCCGATGATGGGCAGCACGCAGACGATGACCAGGGTCAGCTTCCAATTCATCCATATCAGATAGCCAAACAGGAAAACCACGGACAGTCCCTCGCGGATGACGATCTTGATGGCGTCGGTGGCGGCGCCGGTCACCATGGTCACGTTGTAGGTGATGCGCGAAACCAGGTGGCCCGAGTTGTTCTGGTCGAAGTAGCGGTTGGGCAGTTTGAGCAGGCTGGCGAACAGGGCATGCCGCAGATCGTGGATCAGGCCGAGGGAAACGCGCGCCAGATAATAATTGCCGAGAAAGGAACCGAAGCCCTGCCAAGCGACGATCAGCACCAGCAGGATCGGCACGCCATACATCAACTGAACCGGGCCAATCAGCGGGAACTCATGCAGCGAGGCGCCGGCCGGCGCGGTCAGGCCGTCGACGAAATACTTGAGAACCACCGCCATCATCGGCTGGGCCGAGGCAAAGACCACATAGCCGAAAAGACTGATGCCGAACAGGCCGACAAAGGGACGCAAATAGCGCAGCAGGCGGAAGTAGATTTTCAGCGACGAATCGCGCGGAGAGCGTGCTGCTTGCGGCATGAGGGGTTTCGGCTGCGGCCTGCGGAAAAACGAAGGCCAGAGTTTAACATGGCGCCATTTCGCCGCTTCTTCGAGGCGAGACGACGGATAGCGCAATAATCGGGCCGCGATCGCAAGGTCTCACGAAGAAATAAAAATTTCTTCTAAAATCATTTGATTAGATGCGATTCTTGAGAAATTACATGCGATCCATTCGCAGGCTACGCGCCGACCGCCGGGAGCGCAAAAAGCCCCGGAGCGATCCGGCATGCGGCGCGCCAAACCGGCTCAGCGTTTCCTGAAAGTCTTGTGGCAATCCCGGCAGGCGTCGTACACCGCCTGATAGGGCATATCCAGCCGCTCCCTATCCTTGTCTTGCGCAGCCGCCAGCAGGGCGTCGGTGGCGGTGATGAAAGCCTCCTTGTCGCGGGCGAATTTTTCCGGCTGCCGCCATGCCTCCGCCGTCGTCTTGCTGGGCGGGTAATCGGTATCCGGGCCGAAATGCTCCCACGGCGCGTCGCGCAGGGCGCTCAACTCATCAGCCAAGGCCAGGAACTTGTCGGCATCGTAAGTCTGGTTGCGCAGCATCACCCCCATCGGCTCGAAACTGCGGATCATGGCCTTAAACGCCTGTTGCCGCGTCTTCACCGGCTGACCCGGACGCGTATCCTCAACCTCGCCGGAACAGGCGGTGAGCAGAGTGGTGGAAAGGAGCAGGGCGGCAGGCAGGACGAAGCGCATGGTCGGGATAACGGTAAGCAAATGGGCGCGCATTATAGATCACCCAATAACGGGTAGTGACCACATAGCTGCAAAAACCGCCATCTTTCCGATCAATGTTCTTCGTGGGTTATCAAAGATAGGCTATCATTAGAGCCATTCGTTGTTCAAGTGTCGTTTTCAGAAGGCGACTGCCCGAACTTTCAGAAGTCGGTAACACATTGGGCACACAGAGTGTGGCTTTGCTTGGTCGGTGTGCCTCCTGTAATCGGCCTTGCTTTGGGCTGGACTGAGTAACGACGACTTTATGCTCCGGCTTGCAACGAGCGCTTCCACTCGCTGAGTGCTATTGCCATTGACGTTTCCAGCCACTCTACAAACCGCTTCTCGGTGGTCTCGAATGACTCGGCATAGTTGAACTGAAAGAGTTCAGTGGTCGCTGGGTGCAGCGCGACGGGTTCGGTACCGCCATCCTCTTTCCGGGCCTTTACGTAGGTAAATGCCGACGCCGCAAGGATTCCGGTGTCACCAGTGCCGTAGCCGTGAAAACTGACTACATAATCAAAGTCTTGATCTGTGGTCAGCGTGACTCGAACCCACGTGCGGAATCGCTCGAAGTTGGCAAAGTAGTCAAAGTAGTTTGCAACTTCCACGATCTGCTTCTGGAAATAGTGGCGTTGGTTAGATGTGTTATCAGCATGGTTTGAACGAGCTTGGTACTGAGGGGTAGCCTGCCGTGGAGTGAGCGGCCGAAGTTGAGAGTCAAGGCTTGAAGCAAGCTCGCGAAACTTCTGTTCGGCATATTTGAACAATTTCCCAGCATGCTCATACACTGCAGACACCTTCTGCTGCTCTCTAGCAAACCTATTACGCAATACCTCCAAGGCGGATGCAACGATTTGCTCAGCATGTTTGCTCTGCTGAACCTGCTGCTCTAGGCCCAGTGCCTTGAGCACGGCATCGCGCTGTCGGCGGACAAAGAGAGTAACCAGGGGAGTTAGATTTTCAGCGTCGGCCGCTTCGAGCGCGTCGATATATTCTTTTCTGTCGGCCTCGCGAATAACAAGAGGAAATAGCCCTTCCCGCAGGAACACCAGTGACGATAGTGCTCGTGCTACACGGCCGTTACCATCCTGGAAAGGATGAATCTGGGTAAATCTATGATGTAACCATGCAGCTTTCACCTCTGGGGTGTAGTTCCCCTCGGCTTCCCGGTACATGCGGACGAGAGCCTCCATCTCATCCTTGGTCCATTCTGGCGGGCAATACGAATGAATCTCGCCACCTGGGCGGCGTGGATTGTTGGGGAGCGTCTTGTACTCCCCCTTCTGCAAGGTAACGCGTATGAGATCGCCAGACTCGGTTACCGCTTCTGTATAGTCTTGGTGCGCAGTGAACTGTGCTTGAAGCCCGCGAATGAAATGTTCGGTCAGTGAGTATTCGCCCTTGATGTATCCAAAAAGACCTTCGACGATTCCAAGATGATCATTGATGACTGCCTGGATATGCTCAGCGTCGTGCTGGGAGACTCCGCCGCGATGGGCGATGATTGACGATTCAATGCCTTGCTCAATGAGTACTTCGGTAACCCCACGATCCCACGAATATAGGCGTTCGATGATTCCCGTTTCGATTGCCCACTCCCGTTGAAGTCTCTTGATGAAATCTCTGTAGGCACCGTCTTGTTCGAGACTTTCCTTTCGTTCCTGCCAAACAGATGAGAGTGCCCGAAGTTCTGGGAAATCATAGCTGTGTGCTGCAGGAAATGGCTGTATGCGCTGATATGTCATGGTTTTGATTTCCTCAAAGTGATGTTGTGTTTTTCCGCTACAGCGACAGGATTCTAAAACTTGCCTGCTGCCGTCATGTTTTTCCAAGCAATTTCTTGCCGTCAGATCGCAATTCACCCTTCGGTGAAATGTGCCGGTACAGGGTTTGGCGTGTGATGCCGAGTTCCTGGCACAGATCACCGACCTTGGTTTCGGGTTGCCCCATCGCAGCCATCGCCAGACGCAGCTTGGCAGCGGTCATCTTGAATGGCCGGCCACCTTTCCGGCCGCGTGCCCGCGCCGATGCCAAACCTGCTATGGTGCGCTCGGCGATCAACTCACGCTCGAACTCGGCCAGCGCCGCGAAGATGCCAAAAACCAGCTTGCCGGCGGCTGTAGTGGTATCGATGGCTGCGCCATGGCCAGTCAGCACTTTCAGACCGATACCGCGCCCGGTCAGGTCATGCACGGTGTTGATGAGATGCCGTAGGTCACGGCCCAGTCGATCCAGTTTCCACACAACCAACGTATCACTTGGCCGTAGCGCCTTGAGGCAGCTTGCCAAACCGGGGCGATCCTCGCGTTTGCCGGATGCTTGGTCCTCGTAGAAATGGGCCGGATCGACGCCGGCAGCAATCAGCGCGTCACGCTGCAAGTCGGTGACCTGAGAGCCATCCGCCTTCGATACCCGCATGTAGCCGATCAGCATTTCGCACCTGTCACATATACGTTCGATTATGTGACAGCATGGACCAGAAAGCGTCTGGCGTCAAAAAATGTTACTTAACCCGTCATTCTATCTAAGGTATGCAAACGGTTATTTTGGCACGTAATGTGACAAAAATTCCGAAGGGATACCGTCCTTACGAACATGTCGCGCAATCTCTGCAATGACTCCGAATCTCGCTGACCCCAGGAGGCCATATCGAACAGGGAACGGGCTGTCTCGGGGTTATATCGGGCTTCGGCCAATGCTTCGTTGATTGCCTTGATTGCCTCATCCCAGTGGTTAACAGGTTCCTGCTTCCGCTCAACCGCGGCTAGGCCGTTGGTGAACCCGGTTTGGGGCTCTTGCCAGAATAGCTTTGCCAACTCCCCGGGTGGGCTGATTACTCTTGCCTCCAGCATGTTGATTGCCGTCGCCGTAGCTTCCAGCATCTGTACTTGGATCGTTATTTCCAAAACCTCATAGGGGCGCCATAGGCTTTGTCCGGCGCGCAGTGGATGCCCGCAGCCTTCCCATACATGCCGAATGTATCCCGCGAAAGTCCCGCACTGCGAGAGCGGGGTATTCAGTTCATCGAGCAGCGTGCGCAGCAACCGGAACCACAGGCCGGCATGGATGCGTCGGCGTGGCAGCTCCACGTACCCCTGTGTCAGCGCCTGCCAAGTGCGTAGATCCATCGCCGCAATTGCGTCATTGGCTGTGCGCGGTGCAGCGTCATCGTTCTGCCACTCGAGCAACCGTCCTGGTATGCCCCAATAGGATTCCAGCCAGCAGCCGTGCAGTGGGCAACTCAGCATCAGAGGCAGCTTCCAAACAAGCAATACGGCTTGGTTTGCCGGATCATTCAGACAGAGCGGGCAGGCTCGGTGAATCGGCTGACTGGGCAGCCACGCGCGCCAGCGCGTGATTGATCTGGTCTTGTGATTACGCTTCGGCAGCAATACCGAGAACTGGAGCGCATAGGTTTCCAGGGCGGCCGGAATCTGGTCGTCGAGGCTATCCAGCAGCCACGGCACCCAGCCAGCGAAGCTCATGCAACGCAACCGACCCAACTCGATGCCACTCCGCAGGGAGAGTGCCGTCAGCAACGATAGCGGTGGCGTAGTGTCTATATCTTCGATCTGACCATGACCGAGATCGTGTTCCAACAGGTCGATCATGTCCATCTGGTAGCAGACAGCGACACGATTGAGCCACGAGGACAATGCTTCGTCTTCTTTGGGTGCCGGATGGAGCGGCCAGCGTGGCGCTGGCTTCACATCAGTTCCCGCTCGAACTGGCGTCGCCGCTCGCTGGGGCCGGTGTAATCGGCCATGCTGAGCGTCCGATGGGTGATCGCTTCCTCGCCGCTCTCCACGGCGGCGATGGCCGCAGCCATCAGCAGATGCGCCAGCTCGCCGATGGTGCCTTCGCTGCGAGCGAGCAGGTAGCGGGCCATGTCCGGCGTAGCAATCGGCGAGGGGCGACGCAGTGGGAGCGAAGCGGCGAAGCTGGCCAGCAGCGAGCGGCAATCGTCGTTGGCCTCCCACACCGGCAGCATCATCGGCTCGAACCGGTTTTCCAACTGGTCATCCGAGCGGATGGCCAGGTAGGCGTCGCGCGTACCGACCCCGACCAGCGGGATGCGCAGCTCGTTGCCGAGGAAACGCAGCAGGTTGAGGAATTCCCGGCGGTTGACGCTGTTGCCGGCCAGGACGTTGTGCAGCTCGTCGATGACCAGCATTCGCACGCCAACCTTGCGCAGTAGTACCAGTGCCAGTTGTTCTATTTCCGGCAGCCGTGGACGCGGGCGCAATGGCGCACCCATCGCGGCGAGTAGCGCGACGTAGAAGCGCATCACCGACGGCTCGGACGGCATTTGCACGACCAGCACCGGAATGTGTTCCTGGTCGGCATCAGAAGTGATCGGATGCAAGCGCCGGAATTTCTCGATGATCATCGACTTACCGTTGTTGGTCGGCCCTACCAGCAACAGGTTGGGCATGCGTTGCTTGTTCGGCCACGCATACTAACTTTTTCGTTTGTAATGTCACTGATGGCAGTGGCGAAACCAAGGCCCTTAGCGGGTTTCAAGATCAAATCAGTGACAGCACTAACGAGAAGGTTAGTACAAGGTTTCCAGCCGGTTCAATGCCTCGACTGCGCGCGGATAGCCGATCCAGCGGTCGGAGCGGATACGCTGGATGCGCTCGTCGGCCGGTAACCGGGCCAGCCCCTGCGCCGCTGGCAGTAGGTGGGAAAAGTCGTTGATGGGGTATTCGTCCACGGCTACCACTCCTCGATCTGGTCGAACGGTTTGGCCGGCGGCAGATTGCCTGCCTGCCATGCTGCTCGCAGCCCCGGCGCAGGGCCTCGCTCTTGAATTCGGCCGCGTTGTCCAGGTAAAGAAGCATGGGCTTGCCGCTCATCGGCCAGCCCATTTCCACTGCCAACCCCTCCAGCCAAGGGCGCTTGTCGCAAGCGACATGCGTGAGGCACAGGCCGACAGAGACAGCGGAAGGCGCTTCCAACGTGACCACCATGCCGAGCACGCAGCGGGTGAACACGTCGATGGCGATAGTGAGGTACGGACGGCCAATCGGTTGCCGGTCGCGCTCGTCCACCACGATCAGGTCGATAACCGTATGGTCGATCTGCACCTGTTCCAGCGGCGCGGTCACGGCGTGAGGCTCACCGCCTACACCTTGCAGGCTGCGGGACGCATCCTGGCCTTCTCGGCGAAGAATGGCCTTGAGAGGGTCTAGGCCATTCCCTTACACACAACCCGTACCGCATAAATTGGCGACGTGAATTGGTTGGGTTTTTTCTGCCGGCCCGGGCAATCGGGTATACCTTTTGCTTTTGAGTTGTCTTTTCTACGAAAGG
>WREK01000002.1 GCA_009779355.1 Betaproteobacteria bacterium
AAACCCATGTCTACAAGGCTCAAAATGACCGAAAACTACCCTGTAAAGCTGCTTTTCGGACTGATTTTGACCCGTTTTGTGGACTCTGGTATCTGAAGAAATAGTTTTTGAGCACCCTGTTAGAGGTTGAGCTTATTGAACTTGGCGAGCAGTTCGTCTTGCGATTCTTCGTGATCCGGATCCTTGAGAATGCAATCGACCGGGCAAACCGCGATGCATTGCGGGTCGTCAAAATGGCCGACACATTCAGTACATTTTGCTGGGTCGATCACATAGATCTCATCGCCCTGCGAAATCGCGCTATTGGGGCATTCGGGTTCACAGACGTCGCAGTTGATGCATTCATCGGTAATCATCAGGGACATGTCGTTGGTTCCTTTGTGAATTAACAGAATTTACGTTGCAGGCGTGAAAAGACCGCTTCGGGTACGAATTGACTGACGTCGCCACCGTGACGGGCGATCTCGCGCACGACGCTGGCCGAAAGATAACCGTGCTCTTCAAATGGGAGCAGGAACACGGTTTCCAGTACGGGGTAGAGTTTGCGGTTCATTGCCATCATCCGGGCTTCGTATTCGAAGTCGGCTAACGTGCGCACCCCGCGCACGACGATCCGTGCTTCCCTTTGCCGTAGAAAATCCACGAGCAGGCAGTCGAAGCCGGCAACTTCGGCGTTGGGGATAGGCCGCAGCACTTCAGCAGCGATTTCGACGCGTTCATCAAGCGGGAACAGGGTTTCCTGGCGACTGGCTGCTACCGCAACGATGATTTGTTCAAACATCGAAGCCGCACGGCGCACGAGGTTTTCGTGCCCACGGGTGAAGGGGTCGAAAGTGCCAGGGAAGACTGCTATGGCGTCTTTCATGCGCTGGTTGCCTCAAGGGTTGTTTCGGTATGTTCGAGAAGATGAAAATGAACCTGTCCGGCGCGGCCCTGCCTGGATACGCGCCATCCCACAAGGGGATCGAGCGGCGTTTCAGCTTCGGCATACACCAGGCTGTCGGGAAGCATTACCCGATCCAGCAGAGGCATGATCCGTTTGATCAAACCTTGCCGGTAAGGTGGGTCGGCAAATGCTACGTTGAATTGCCGCATCGTGGAAGCGAGAAATTCTAGCGCATCGCCTTGTACGATCTCTACCTGTGTTGCTGCCAATTTTTTGGCATTGCGGTGCAGGGTGGCACAGGCGCGGGGGTCTCGCTCGATGAAGGTGACGTTGGCCGCGCCGCGCGAGGCGGATTCGAAGCCAAGAATGCCGGAACCGGCAAAGAGGTCGAGACAAATGAGACCGTCGAGAGCCTGTCCAAGCCAGTTGAACAGAGTTTCCCGCACGCGATCCGGCGTCGGCCTGATGCCGGGGATGTCGGGGACGTCAATGAGCCGCGAACGCCATGCCCCGCCGACGATGCGGATCCGGCTGCGCACGCTCACGGTTTGGTTGCAGTTTTTATATTGTTTGTGCTTTCATTTTTATCGCCATCTCCACCCGCAATAACGGTGATGAGACGATCCTGGTTTACACGGCGGGCAAAGGCGTCGCGTATCTCTTCACGGCTCACGGCGCTTACGGCGCGCGGGTATTGTTCGAGCCAGTCGAGGGGCAGGCCATAAAAGCCGATGATGGAGATGTTGTTGAGAATCTTGGCGTTGGAATCGAGCCGCAGGCCAAAGCCATTCACGAGGTTGTCACGTGCCGTTTGCAATTCTTTTTCGGTGGGACCTTCGGTGATGAAGGTGCTGAGAGTGGCACGCACGACATCAAGGGCGAGCGCGTTTTGTGTGCCTCGGGTTTGCAGGCCGATCTGGAATGGGCCGAGGACACGGCGAGGCTCGAAATAGCTATGAATGTCGTAGACGAGTCCGCGTTTTTCGCGCACTTCTCTCATGAGCCGTGAGGTGAAGCCGCCACCGCCGAGAATATGATTGCCGACGAGGAGCGGGAAATAGTCGGGATCGTCGCGGCTCATGGCTGGTTGGCCGATGAGGATATGCGCTTGGGCAGAAGGGTTGGTGATGCGCGCGATCTGTGTTTTCCCAGGCTGGGGAGGCACGGGCAGCGTCTCGACCTTGCCGCCGGCGGGCAGGTATTGGGTTAGCGCGATGGCGATTTTTTCAGCGGTGGCGCGGTCGAGGTCGCCGACGATGGCAATGGAAGCGTTACGTGCACTGTAGTAATGGGCATGAAAGGCAATGAGGTCTTCGCGGGTAATGACGGAGAGGGATTCTTCGTCGCTGACGACACCATAGGGATGGCCGGCGTAAATCGCGGCACGAAAGGCTCGTGTGGCCAGCACTGCGGGTTTGGTGAGTGCTTCACGTAAATTAGCCAGCGCGCGGATACGCTCGCGTTCGAGCACTTCTGCGGGAAATCGGGGGCGGGCAAGGATGGTGGCAGCTAAGGCAACGGACTCGTCACGTTCCCGTGCGGCTGAGAGTGTGCGCAGGGTGAGGCTGGCGCGGTCTTCACTGGTGCTGCCGCCAAGGATAAGCCCAAGATCGGCAGCGCGCTCGGAAATGGCCTGTTCGTCAAGGTTGCCTGCGCCGGCATCGAGTAGGGCATGGGTAAAACTGGCGGTACCACTTTTCCTTGGGGGGTCGAAGGCGTTGCCTGCGGCAAAGTCGATCTGGATATCGATCATCGGCAGTTCATGGCTGGCGACGAAATAGACTTTCGCCCCGGTAGGGGCTGTCCATTGTTCAATACGGGGAGTGGCTGGGGCGATGCCGGAAGCGAGGGCGAGCGAGACCAGCGCCGGGGCACGCAGGCGGTGTGCAAAGGCCGTGAGAAAAGCGGTAAAGAGGCGCATAGCGAAAAACCTTGGAATCGGTTGAGGTCAGGGCCGTTGCAGGGCGGATGAGGATTCGGGTGCGGGGGATGTAGGCAATGGCAAGGGGTCGAGCCGGGCGTTGGTCAGGCTGGCATCGTCGAAATAGCGGCGGGCAACGGAGCGCACTTCCTCGGCGGTTACGGCGCGTAGCCCCGCCAGTAGCCGGACTTCGTCGCGCCACGACAGGCCAGCGCTTTCGAGTTGACCGATTTCCATGGCCTGACCCATTAGGGAGTCACGCGAGTAGATGCGCGTAGCCAGCGCCTGGTTCTTGACGCGGTTCAATTCATCTTCACTTACGCCTTCATCACGGATGCGCTGCAATTCTGCCCGCAGGGCGGTTTCAAGTGTCTCAAGGCTTTGCCCGGGTGCGGGAGCGCCCTCGAGGAGGAAGAGGGCGGGGCCGCGGTTGATGCCATCGTAGGCGGCGCCAGCAGATACGGCGATGCGCTGCTCGCGCACGAGGCGACGGTTGAGCCGTGCGCCATCGTAGCCGTCGAGAATTTCCGCCAGCATCTGCAAGGCGTAGGATTCACGGTCAGTATCGGGTTTGCGCAGGGACGGGACGCGCCAGGCCATTGCGAGGTAGGGCAATTCAGCCGGGGCACGGACGACGACGCTTCTAGGGCCGGTTTGCCCGGGTTCGATGCTGATGCGACGTATGGGGAGTTCTGTGGATTTGATCGTGCCGTAATGCTGGCGGGCGAGTTTGAAAACAGCCTGATGATCGACATCGCCGACGACGACGAGCGTGGCGTTGTTAGGGGCGTACCAGTTCCTGTACCACTCGCGCGTGTCTTCGGCGGTCATGGTTACGAGGTCGGCCATCCAACCGATGATCGGATGATGGTATGGGTGAACCTGGAAGATGGTTGCCATCAACTGTTCATGGACAAGGGCCCGCGGACGGTCATCGGTGCGTAGCCGCCGTTCTTCCTTAATAACTTCGATTTCGCGCGAAAAATCTTCGTCGGTAAGGGTGAGGTTTTTCATGCGGTCGGCTTCGAGGGACATCATCGTGCCGAGGTGGGCGGGCGGAGTCTGCTGGAAGTATGCGGTGTAGTCGTTGCTGGTGAAAGCGTTGTCGCGTCCACCGAGAGCGGAGATGCGCATGTTGAATTCGCCGGGGCCGACCTTGCGCGTGCCCTTGAACATCATATGTTCGAGAACATGTGCGACGCCGGTGACTCCAGCAGGTTCGTCCATCGCGCCGCTACGGTACCAGATCATGTGCACAACGGAAGGGGCGCGACGGTCTTCGCGGACGACGATTTTCATGCCGTTGTCGAGGGTGGTTTCAAACGGGTTGGCCTGCACGGACAGTGTGACCGGCAGGCAGACGCAGGCGAGCGTCAGGCGCCAGATAGAGCGGCGCAAGGAGGAGGGGGGGAAAGAAAGGTCGAAACTCATGGGACAATCCTGCATCTGTTAAAATCCGCGCGTTGTGCGCTATGTTGGACGCGGCATCATAGCCGTATCTGGGGGTTTTGGGCGCGTACCAAAAATTTTCTTTTTTCGATTTCTTATGTTCGGTTTTTCCAAAAAATCTATCCCACGCACTGATACGTGTGCTGATGCCAATTTTTCCCATCCTGCTTCGTTAGAGGGTGCTTCTGGCGACGAGTTTCCTGCCGTATCGCCTGTGAAACGCTCATGGGCCCAACGCCTGAGGTCGGGGCTGGCGCGTACCCGCCAGCAACTCGGCGGCGGGCTGGCGGGCCTGCTTGGGCGGCGCAAAATCGACGAGGATCTGCTCGAAGAATTGGAATCCACGCTGCTGATGGCCGATTGTGGCGTGGATGTGACGCAGCATCTGATTGAAAGCCTGCGGGCGCGCTGGAAGAAGGGCCACCTGGAGCACGCCGGACAATTACGGCAAGCGCTGGCCGATGGGCTGCTGGAGATCGTGACGCCGCTGGAGGCGGGGCTCGATGTGTCCATCCATAAGCCCTACATCATCATGCTGGCCGGTGTGAACGGTTCGGGAAAGACGACCTCGATCGGCAAGCTCGCCAAATACTTTCAGGATCAGGGCAAAAGCGTGTTGCTGGCGGCAGGCGATACTTTTCGCGCGGCGGCGCGTGAGCAGTTGATGACCTGGGGCGAGCGCAACAACATTACGGTGATTGCGCAGGAAGGGGGCGATGCTGCAGCGGTCATTTTCGATGCAATCAATGCGGCGCGTGCGCGGGGTATCGATATCGTGCTTGCCGATACCGCCGGACGGTTGCCGACCCAGCTTCATTTAATGGAAGAAATCGCGAAGGTGAGGCGGGTCGTTACGAAGGCAGAACCCTCTGGCCCGCATGAAGTCATGCTCGTGCTCGACGCCAACATCGGCCAGAATGCGTTGGCGCAGGTGAAGGCGTTTGATGCGGCGGTCGGCGTGACGGGCCTCGTGCTGACCAAGCTCGACGGTACGGCCAAGGGCGGCGTGGTGGCGGCTATCGCACGTCAGTGCCCGAAGCCGCTGCGCTTCATCGGCGTGGGGGAAGGAATCGACGACCTGCAACCCTTCCGGGCGAGCGAATTTGTTGATGCGCTCTTCGATGCGCAGGGGGAAAGCGAAAAAACATGATTATTTTCGATGGCGTCACCAAACGATACCCCGGAGGCTATACGGCGCTCGAAGAGGTCAGTTTCCGGGTGGCACCCGGTGAATTGGTGGTGCTATCGGGGCATACGGGGGCAGGAAAAAGTACGCTGCTCAAACTCATTCCGGCCATCGAACGCCCGACTTCCGGCACGGTGCAGGTCAACGGGCAGAATGTTTCAAAACTGTCGAGGCGGGCGATTCCCTACCTGCGGCGCAATATCGGCTTGGTTTTGCAGGAAACCCGCCTGTTGTTTGACCGTTCGGTGTATGAAAATATCTTGTTGCCGCTCATCATCAACGGTCATCCCCCGAGGGAAGCGGCCAAACGGGTGGGGGCGGCACTTGATCTCGTCGGGCTTTCGAGGCGGGAAAAAGAGTTCCCTGCAGGACTCTCCGGCGGAGAACAGCAACGGCTGGCTATCGCGCGTGCCTTTGTCAACCGACCGTCGATCCTGATTGCCGACGAACCGACTGCCTATCTCGATTCGGCCTATGCGTCTGAGATTGCCGAAATTTTCAGATCGTTCAACAACGCGGGCGTTACAGTGCTGGTGGCTACGCATGACATATCGCTTTTCAGGCACTATTCGCCACGCCGGATTATGCTGGATCACGGTCATCTCATGGAGCAATGATGCGCAACTGGTTCTATCTTCATTTACGTGCGTTTGCGCATGCCCTCAAACGGCTTGTTGGACAGCCGTTCGGTACGTTGTTATCGGCGCTGGTGATGGGGATTGCACTGACGCTGCCGGCAGGGGGGTATATCCTGCTGGACAATATTGCCATGCTGGCGCGCGGGGTATCCGGCAAGCCCGAAATCAGCCTCTTCCTCAATAACGATGTTGATTCCGCACAACTCGACACCGTTCGGCGCAATCTCCGGGGCGAACCGCAACTGGCCGATTTCCGTTTCGTGTCGCGTGACGAAGCCTTGGAACACTTGGAGAGCAGCGGTCTGGGCGATGTATTGGGCGGTATTGTTGACAACCCCTTGCCCGATGCCTTCGTCGTTACCCTGCGGGGTGACGACCCTAAATTGTTCGAGGCGTTGTCGGCAAAAATGAAAAACTGGCCGGGCGTTGCGCACGTTCAGCTCGATTCGGCCTGGGTCAAACGGCTGGCAGCCCTGCTCGAACTGGCGCGCGTGACGATGCTGGTCTTGTCGGTTTTGCTTGGGCTGGCTTTGGTGATCGTCACCTTCAATACCGTCCGTCTGCAAATCCTGACCCAGAAAAGCGAAATCGAAGTCAGCCGCCTGCTCGGGGCCACCAACCGTTTCATCCGTCGCCCGTTTTACTGGTTTGGAGGGCTACAAGGCATGCTTGGCGGCCTGGTTGCCCTGGGGGCAGTCTGGATCGGTATTGATGCGCTGGCCGCGCCGGTGGCGAAGGTGGGCGAAACCTATGGCGTGCTGATTGCACTGACTGGCCCCGGCTGGAAAGAGTCACTGGCGACGGTTGCGCTTGCTGCGGCTCTGGGTTGGTTGGGCACGGCTGTTTCGGTACGGCGGCATCTGACGGGGGTTTGAGCGCGGCCCATGTTTGTCCAACCCATAGCCACCTTGCGGCGTGATGGCGATGGTCTGATCGTTCTCGACCAGACCCGGTTGCCCTGGCGTGTCGTGGAGCGCCGGCTTGCCACGCTTGAAGACGTTGCCGAGGCCATTTCCACAATGCAGGTACGTGGCGCGCCGTTGATTGGCTGCGCTGCGGCCTTTGGCGTGGCTGTGGCACTGGCGAGCGGAGCGGGGGCCGATGCCGCGCTCGACCATGCACTGGCCGTGCTGCGCGCAACGAGACCAACTGCTGTCAATCTCGCGTGGGCGTTGAATCGCATGGATGCTTGCCTGAGGCTGCTTCCCCATAACGCGCGGAGCGGGGCGGCATGGGCCGAGGCCGAAGCCATTCGCGCAGAAGATGCCGCGATGTGTGCGGCCATAGGGGCGCACGGGCTGGGATTGCTTCGCACCTTCAAGCGCACGGGTGAGGGGCGTGCTTTGCGGGTGATGACCCATTGCAACGCGGGCTGGCTGGCTACGGCAGGGATGGGGACGGCGCTTGCGCCGGTTTACGCGGCCTGTGCCGAAGGGCTGGGGGTTGAGGTTTTCGTTTCCGAGACGCGCCCGCGCAACCAGGGGCTGTTAACGGCCTGGGAACTTGCCGCCGCCGGGATCAGACATACGCTGATTGCCGACAATGCTGCCGGACTGTTGCTGATGCGTGGCGAAGTCGATGCGGTGCTCGTCGGCGCGGATCGTATCGCGGCCAACGGGGACACCGCGAACAAGGTGGGCACGTACCTGAAGGCGCTGGCCGCGCATGCGGCGGATATCCCGTTCTATGTTGCAGCCCCGGTATCGACTTTCGATCCGGGGACGGCCTGCGGCGAGGCGATTTCAGTAGAGGAACGCGCAGAGGAAGAAGTGTTTTTCGTCCACGGGCTGGACGGGGAAGGCTGCCTGGGGCGGCTGAGATTGGCCCCGGAGGGCGCCCGCGCCGCCAACCCAGCTTTCGACGTGACCCCGGCGGTGCTCGTTTCAGGCTTCATCACGGAACGCGGGGTGTTTGGGGTTGAAGAATTGGCGGGTTTTTTGCAGGATGTCCGGGCATGAGCGGAAACGAAAACAGGGATGCGTTGGCAGGTGAATTGCTCGCCGTGGCTCGTGCCCTGAAGGAGCAAAGACTCAATGTCGGCTCTTCGGGAAACGTTAGCGCGCGCTGCGACGATGGTTTTTTGATTACGCCATCTGGGCGGTTGCCTGAACGGTGTTCCGTAGCCGATATGGTGTGGATGACGATGGGCGGCGTGGGGGCAGGGGGGCTTGCGCCTTCTTCGGAATGGCGGATCCACCGCGACATTTACGCAGGCGTTTCCGGAGTGGGGGCGGTCGTCCATGCCCATTCGCTGTTTGCCACGGCGCTGGCTTGTCAGCGTGTGGACATCCCGTCGTTTCATTATATGATTGCGCGTTTTGGTGGCAATAGCGTGCGCTGCACGGCCTATGCGACGTTCGGTACGGAGGCGCTCTCGAAGAACGTGCTGGCGGCATTGGCTGGGCGCAATGCCTGCCTGCTTGCCAATCATGGGATGGTAGTCTGTGGTCGTGACCTTGAGCATGCGCTGGCCCAGGCTATCGAACTGGAAACGCTGTGCGAACAGTATTGGTATGCTTGCCAGCCGGGGCCGCTGGTGTTGTTGTCTGAAGAAGAGATGGCGGAAGTGCTGGAACGATTTCGTTACTATGGTGACGGCGCACGGGAATTTAAAACTTAGTGCGTTTGCAGGGACGTTGCGCACAACGCCCCTGCATGACGATCTTTCTTTTTCGGAGTGTTTTATGTCGTTACTGCGCTTGCCCCTGCGTTTGTATTTCTTTGCCTTGTTTGCGTTGTGCGTCGGTGAATTTTGCTTCGGTGTCCTTTATCTGCAAATGGTGAAGGGGGTCGAACCCTGCCCGATGTGCATCATGCAGCGTTACGCGCTGTTGGGGGTCGGCCTTGCCGCTTTGGTTGGCGCGCTTCACAACCGGGGCGCCTGGGTGTACGGGATACTGATTACGCTCTCTGCCCTGGCCGGGGGAGGAGTCGCGGCCCGGCAAAGCTGGTTGCAGCTTTATCCGCCGAAAACGATGGGCTGTGGCCCTGGCCTTGAATTCATGTTGGAAACCTTTCCACTGACTGAGCTTCTGCCGAAACTGTTCCGGGGCGAAGGCGATTGCAGCGCCGTCGACTGGACATTTCTTGGGCTTTCGATTGCCAATTGGGGGCTGATCACGTTTACCGTGATCGTGGTCGTGACACCTTTGGCAGTCTGGTGGGTGCGCCGTGCAAAGCGCGGGTAAATGGCGCTGGTTCGGACTGAAGTTTTAGTCGACCACGCAAACGGTAGAGCCGCCGATTTCGTATTTTCCACCATCAAGCGGGTGGCATCGGATCACGCGCAGTTGTGTCACCAATGGAGGGCGTTTCATTTTGCCGCTCGGGGAGGCAATCACGACTTCGACGACTTCGCCTTCGGTGGGGACGTAGTTGGCGTGCAGGGTCATCCCGCTTACGCTCAATTCGATACACTGCGCAGAGACTTCTTCGCCCTTGTTCGGTAAGCGGATATGGGCGGAACACCCGAGGGGGATGCGACGATCCAGGCGACGGTCTCGCGGGGAAGCATGATCCATGATTGGCCTCGGGTCAGGTTGATAACAAAGGCCATTGTAGCGTTTGCGTGCTTGTTTACCGTGATTGAAGTCACATGACAAGGGCGCTGAAAGTATCGCTACGCGT
The DNA here is from genome assembly GCA_009779355.1 of Betaproteobacteria bacterium. Taxonomy (GTDB): domain Bacteria; phylum Pseudomonadota; class Gammaproteobacteria; order Burkholderiales; family Rhodocyclaceae; genus WRNU01. The sequence goes on from WREK01000002.1 coordinate 9,708, forward strand.
CTTGGGGGTCAAATCAGCGAGCGTGGGACAGGTTCGCTTACGTTCTCCCATCCTGCACGGGCTGGAGGTCGTAATCGGGAAGCTCAACAAGTATATGTAGCCTGGACAAGCGAATCACCGTCCGCTGGCCTTCAGCCTCGTCCAGCTTTAACAAGTGGGCACCTCGAAAAACATCGGGTTTCGCTAAAAGAGAAAAAGTTTTTCCAATGAAATCAAAGGGAAATTTTTCTGACCCCACGAAACAAAGGAATTTTTCGAAGTGTCCGTGTGTACGTGTGAGCAGAAAAACGTCAACAAGTGTAAACTATATGATTGGAATATAAGGAGAAGAAAATGACGAATGTACTATTAGTTGCTGTGGATTTTGATGGTACTGTGGTTACCCACGAATACCCGAGGATAAATTATAAAAAAGATATAGGATCTGTGAGGGTTTTAAAACGTTTTGTTAAAGAAGGTAGTGCTCTTATCTTGAATACAATGCGTTCAGGAGAAACGTTGTCTGAAGCTGTAAAATGGTTTGAAGATAGGGGAATATCTTTGTGGGGAATTAACGAAAATCCCACTCAAAAAGAGTGGACTTCTTCTCCTAAAGTGTATGCGCATTTATATATTGATGATGCCGCCGCTTGTATTCCTTTAGTTAAAGAAATAGGGTATAGGGATTATGTGGATTGGATTAAATTAGAAAAATGGCTGGAGAGTGAAAATTATCTTCATCCTTATTCAAAAAATTTATAGTCCACGTGTGTTGGGGTGAGCGAAGCGAGCCTCAACACTGGATTACTTCGCTTCGCTCGTAATGACGGCACTGGTTGAAACCATTGACCCTTCAACTGCGTCATTGCAAGGAGCGAAGCGGCGAAGCAATCCAGAAAAAGGGTTGTGCTGAGTTTCCTAAGTGAGAAAAGCAGCCGCAACGAGTATATCATTATGCTACTCGTAACGATTTTATTCTAGTTCGAGTCAATCTGTGCGTCAACAGGCGGATAACACGCGCGCCTCATGCGGTTGTACATAAATTCCGCGTGACAAATTTTATGCAAATATGTTTTAAAAACAATGAGTTAATAATAAAACTATTCGGTTTTGGACTCATGGCCTGTTTTCGTTTGTGAGTGAGAGCCTATTGAAAACCAATAGGTTGTTCGCGTATTATTGGGGGGAAAGCAGAATCTATCTGGAATCCATAGGTAAAAATGCCGCAAGGTAAAAATCATGCCAAGCCAAAAACCGTCTCTGGAGCAAGAGATTATTCGTCTGGAAGACATTTGCCAAGCTTACAGCATGGCGGGGCAGGGCTTGGCAGTGCTCGACAAGGTCAGCCTGACGATCCGGCGCGGCGAGAGCTGCGCCATCGTTGGCGCTTCCGGTTCGGGCAAGAGTACCTTGCTCAATATCCTTGGCCTGCTCGACCAACCCGCGTCCGGGAGCATCATGTTGAACGGGCATGACATGGCCCGTGCTGATTCCGATAAACGCGCCAGCTTCCGCAATCAGATGATCGGGTTTGTTTTTCAGAGTTATAACCTGCTGCCTCGCCTGAGTGCGTTGGACAATGTCGCTTTGCCCTTGCTCTATCGCGGCTGCTCGCGGGTTCAGGCAATGCAACGGGCGCGTGTGCAGTTGGAACGCTTCGGCCTGGGCAAGCGCAGTTCGCACCGTCCCGCAGAACTGTCCGGGGGGCAGAAGCAGCGCGTTGCCATTGCCCGCGCGCTGGTGGGCGACCCTGTCCTGATCCTGGCGGACGAGCCCACCGGCAATCTGGATAGCGCGGCCACGCGGGAAGTGATGGACATATTGCTCCGGCTCAGCCGGACAGAAGGCGTCACCCTGGTGATGGTAACGCACGACGATAACCTGGCCCGGGAGCTTGACCGCTGCCTGCATGTGCATGACGGAAGGATTATTGAAACATCCAGGCACCGGGCGGCAAACAATGAATAGGGCTATTGTCGGTCACCATGGCCCTTCGTTCTCTCAGGTTCTGCTCGAATCGCTCAGCAGCCTGCGCCTGCTGGGGCGCCGCTCCATACTGGCGCTCCTGGGGATTGCGATCGGCTGCGCATCTGTCGTCGCTTTGCTCAATATCGGCCGCAATGCCACAGATGAAGCAATGAACGCTTTCAAAGGGCTCGGCGCGAACGCGCTGTTGGTGAGTTTCCCCATGCAAGAGGGTCAGAACCGCCCACGCCAAGGCCCGGCGAACATCGATATCGTGGCTTTGCGCGCTGCTGTGCCCAATGTCGAACATGTCGCGCCACTTATCCAGAATTATTTCAGTCTCCGTCACAAAGGGCGTAGCTTCGAAGGGCACGTCGTCGGCACTACGGAAGGTTTGTACAAGGCGCTGGGCTTTCGTCTCGACCAGGGGCGGCTTCTGTCCAATTACGATGATCGGGCGACCTTTGCTATTGCCGGAGCCAGCGCGGCACAGGAACTGGGTCTGCAAGTCGGCAGCCGCGTCCAGGTAAACGAATACATTTTCGAGGTTGTCGGTATTATCCAAAGCAAGCCCTCGAATCCGCTGATTCCGGTAAGAGTGGATGAGACCATTTTCATCCCGATTGCAGGGATGCGGCGGGTGACCCCTAACCCGGAGATCAACGACATCATCGTATGGATGCGGGGAACCGAAAATCAGGAAAAAAATGCCGCAGCACTGAAAGCCTATCTCAAAAGCGTTGAGAAGGGACGGGAGGTTGAGGTGCAGGTTTCCCAGCAATTACTCGAAGGGCTGACCCGGCAGGACAGTGCCTTTTCCTATCTGCTGGGAGGGCTTGGCATTGTTTCCCTACTCGTTGGCGGAGTCGGTATCATGAATGTTATGCTCATGAACGTCTCCGAACGGCGGCGCGAAATAGGGGTGCGCATGGCAATCGGGGCGCGTCCACGCGATATCCGCGATTTGTTTTTGATGGAGGCGGCGGTGCTCTCCGTGGCCGGGGCCGTTCTCGGGGCGGTTCTGGGGCTGGTTGCGGCTTACGCGTTCGTCCGTTTCTCTGGTTGGGCGTTTACCATTGCCCTTTTGTCGTTGCCCCTTGGTATTTTTAGTTCGTTGATTGTTGGTCTTTTTTTCGGGCTTTACCCCGCAATCGCGGCAGCCCGCCTACAACCTGTCCAGGCATTACGTGATGATTAATCTGAATTTCAAAACTTTATGTCTCCTATCCTGCTTCTTCCTTTCGTCTGCAGCCATGGCTGATCCGATCGAACCGTCCCAGCCTACTCTGCGGGGCGGTAAATCCGTATCCTTGGATGGGCAGACTGTCGACCTGACCCTGAGTGATGCCGTTTTCCTCGGGTTGCGGGGCAATCGCTCTATTCGTAGCGCCTACCTCGCCCGGGTTGTGCAGAAGTTCGACCTGCGCGTGGCAGAAGATGAATTTAGTCCCAAGCTCGACCTGAAGGGAGTATATGATGTCGCCCTCAACCAGGGCGGGGGGGGCTCCCATACTGCGAGCTTCGGCTCGGAAGCCACTTTAAAGAGTAAGATTGGGACAAATTTCATCCTGTCATGGGCCCATGACACGACCAGATACAACAAGAGTAGCGCAGGAGATGAAAACGCGACAACCAGGGGTAAGGTCGCGACATTTTCCGTCGTTCAACAGCTGCTGCGTGGTGGTGGCTACAAAATTGCCACGGCCAGTCTTCGTAATGCACGGCTGTCCGAGCAGGTCAATAAACTGAACCTGAAGTCCAGCGTCTCAGAGACTGTCACGGCAATCATTTCTGCCTACTACGAGGTATTGCGTGCCCAGGAACAGTTGAAAATTGCCCGCGATGGGTTGTCGCGCTTACACGAACTACTCGAAGTAAACAAGGCTATGATTGCCGCCGGGCGCATGGCAGCATTCGAGGCCGTACAAACCGAAGCGGACGTTGTGACACAGGAATTGGCGATTGAAGAAGCGACCAACTCTCTTGAGAGGAGCCGGCTCACCCTGTTACAACTGCTTGCGTTGGATACGGGTACCCGGATCAATGTTGTTGATTCCCCTGCTGCACGGCGCACTGAAATCAGCCTTTCAACGGCGCTGGCAGCCGCCCTTGAACATCAACCCGGCTATCTCACCAAACTCATAGAGTCCGAGCAGGTAGCCATCAACCTCGATATGGCCCGCAACAAACAGCTATGGGAGGTTTTACTGCAGGGTAAAGCCAGCCGATCCCCCGAGAACATGTCGAAGGCCACCGACGACAAACAGTCGATAATCAACGACGGCAAACAACGTTGGACAGGTAGTGTTGGTGTCCAGGTCAATATTCCGATTGGCAATTTAGATACCAAGCAAGAGGAGGTCAGTGCCAGGGTTGCTGTTAAGACTCAGGAAATCGCACTTGCCGACGCACGGCAGGCTCTTGAACTGGAGGTTGACAATGCTGTACGCGAGCTTGGGATACGTTGGCGGCAGTTTGAAATTGCCAAACGGGCGCTTGATCTGTCACAGCGTAAGCTGGATGTCGAACGCGAAAAATTGCGGGCAGGCCGTTCCAGCAATTTTCAGGTGATCAGTTTTGAATCGGACTTCCGCAATGCCGAGAATGCCAGCCTCGATGCGATGATTGCTTATCTCAACACCCAGAGTTCGCTGGATAAGACCCTGGGTACAACGCTGGAGAGTTGGGATATTGACATCAATGACTGATCGCCCCAGGCGGTTTCGCGAACAGCGTCCAAAGCAGGTTACAGAGTTGGCTTCCGAGCAATTGCCCAAACGGGATCCTGAGCGGGCTTCCAAACGGGTTTCCAGACGGGATCCTGAGCGGGCTTCCAAACGGGCTTCCAAACGGGTTTCATCGAAGCGCCCCATCCGTGTTGTCCTGGGGGTGGTTTTGTGTCTTCTACTCGTCTGTGGCATCGCCTTCGCAGTCCTGCGCCCTCTGCCTTTCTCTCTTCCTATCGGGTCGTCCCCGGTGTCAACCGATGTACGCTGGCTACCTGTAGAGCCTCAACTCCTGGAAAACCGTATTGGGCTTGTAGGGCGCATCGAACCTGCGGCCCGTTTGCTGATAACGGCGCCGTTTGAAGGAACTATCAAGGAAATTGCCGTCACTGAGGGAAGCCATGTCCAGAGCGGGCAACTCCTGCTGACGATTAACACCGGGCAGCTGGAGATCCAGATACGCCAAGTCTGGGCCGAACTGCTCAAAGCCCAGAGTAATGTGGAGAAGATGAGTGACTGGGAGAGGAGCGATGACGTTGTTCGCGCTCGTCGTGCCTTGGCCAATGCAGAGATGTCCTTGAACAGCACGAAGTCCAAGCTCGCGGAAGCTCGCCGCCTGTATGAAAAGGGCTTTATCCCGCGCCAGGAAGTCGAAGAGATGGAAGAGCGTATCCATTCCTTGGAACTTGAGGTGGCCGCCGCAAAAAGCGAACTTCAAGCTGCCAGGGACAGGGGGCGAGGGGAAAACCTCCAGGTTGCCGAATTGGAGCTTGCGAACGTTAAGGCTCGTGCCCAAACCCTGCAAAACTTGTTTAAACAGCAGGAATTGTATGCCCCATTTGACGGCGTCATTCTACGTCCCAAAAAAACATCCGAAGACTATACGGAAAACAGCAACAACGCTACGCTCCAGGTTGGGCAAGCCGTCAAACAAGATGCGCCTTTGCTTGAGTTATCGAACATGGAACGCATCGAAGCGATGGGCCGCGTCGAGGAAGCCGACCTTCATCAATTGGCGGTGAAGATGCCGGTCGAGATCACGGGCGAGGGGTTCGAAGGGATTGTTCTCAATGGTCAGATCGTCAATGTCAGCTCGCAGGGCAAGAAATCCGATATGTACGGCGGCGGCACGACTTACGACGTGTCCGTTTCCATCGACCCGTTGTCCCCCGAGCAGCAAGCGCGTGTGCGCATAGGGATGAGTGCAAGGCTGTCTATCGTCACCTACCGTGTGAAGGAAGGGTTTGCATTACCGTCTGAGGCTGTGCAGTACGATGAAAACGGACAACCCTTTGTGATCTATCGCCAAAGCATGAATGACAAACCGAAACGGGTTGCGGTGAAAACTGGTCGCGCCGTCCTCCAGGGCGTGGAAGTTTTTGGGATCGAACCGGGGTATGTTCAATTGCCTGAGCAAGCAATAGAAGAGCCTCCCCCGCCTGGCCAGCGTAACATGCAGCGCGACGCAGGAGGAGGTTTAGGTTGAAGTGTTTCCTGTTTTCCCAATTCGTATAACCTGCATAGGTAGGGGTTCGTTGCGCTCGCCCCTACCCGTACGCACTACAGCCCAAGCTCGTTGAGCAGGGCGATGGTGCGTGTGGTCGCGCCACGGTTGGTGGCCGCGAATGTGTGTGCGGCTTCCGACATTGCCATGCGTGCGGCGTGGTCTTCCAGTAGCGCGAAGGCGGTGCGCATGCCTGATTCGATATCATCGCAGCGGCGGGCTGCACCGGCTTCGACCGCTTCGTCGGCGATGCGCTGGAAGTTGAAGGTGTGCGGCCCGAGCAGGATCGGCGTGCCCACGGCGCAGGCTTCAATGGGGTTTTGCCCGCCAAAGGGCTGCCAGCTTCCACCGATCAGGGCGACATCGGCTGCCATGTAATAGGCAAACATCTCGCCAATCGAGTCACCGAGCCAGACCTGGGTGTCGATCGGCAAAGGGTCTGACGGGGCGACGGAGCGCCGCGTTACGGTGAGTCCGCGCGCACGGATGAACGCCTCGACTTCATCGAAACGTTGCAGATGGCGCGGCGTGAGAATGAGCAGGGTCTCCTGGTTCCCGGAGGGGCAGGCGCGGATGAAGGCATCGAGAATCGCTTCTTCTTCACCCTCACGCGTGCTGGCGGCGAAGATCGTCGGGCGCATACCACGGCGGATGCGGAAGTCAGTGCCAAGGGCAAGGTTCTCCGGCGACGGTTCGACATCGAATTTGATATTGCCAGTGATGCTGACCCGGCGCGCACCCAGTGCCGTAAGACGTGCGGCATCAGCGGCGCTTTGCGCACCGATGGCTGTAAGCGTGCCGAGGGTGAAACGGGTCAGTGCGGGCAGATGCGCGTAGCGCCGCGCTGAACGTTCCGACAGGCGGGCGTTTGCGAGCAGGATCGGTATGCCACGGTGTCGGCAGGCGGTGAGCAGCACCGGCCAGATCTCTGTTTCCATGATGATGCCGAACATTGGGCGAAAGTGGCGCAGGAAGCGCGCGACGAAGGGCTCGAAGTCGTAAGGCAGGTAGGCCCGCAGCACACGGGTGTTCCCATCGAAGAGCGCCTCCGAGGTTTCGCGCCCGGTAGGTGTCATGTGGGTGAATACGACGGTGTGTTCTGGCAAACGTTCGAGCAGAGCGCGCACGAGCGGTTCGGCGGCGCGCGTTTCACCCAGCGAAACCGCGTGTACCCAGATTACCGGACCCGGCGTTCGCACACCGTAGCTGCCGAACCGTTCCCGGATGTGCTGCAGGTATGCGGGTTGTTTGCGCGCACGCCGGAACAGCCTGAAAAGCGCAACGGGCAAAACAGGCAACCAAAGCAGGTTGTAGGGAAGGAGGAGCAGGCGCTGGAACAGCGGCATCGGGTTGTGGCGCAAGGGCAACGGAGGGGAAAGTATAAGGTTTTTGCCTGAGAAAGAAACTTTGATTTGTGGGAGGGTGGTATTCAAGCCGGAAGAAACGGTATACGGGATTACGGGAAACCGAGGACGGCTGTAGCATGCGATAATCACTGTTTCCTCCCATCGTCATTGCGTCTGCGTATGAAGATTCTCGTCACAGGTGCTGCCGGTTTCATCGGCATGCATGTCTCCGAACGGCTGCTCGCACGTGGTGACAAGGTGATTGGACTCGATAATCTCAACGATTATTACGACCCTTCCCTCAAGGAAAGCCGTCTGGAGCGGTTACGTCCCTTTGATCGTTTCCAGTTCGTGAAGCTGGATGTGGCTGACCGGGATGCAATGGCGCGCTTGTTCGCCGAAGAGAATTTCGATCGCGTAGTGCACCTTGCTGCCCAGGCTGGGGTGCGCTATTCGTTGAAAAACCCGCATGCCTATGTCGACAGCAACCTGGTTGGGTTCGTGAATGTTCTCGAAGGCTGCCGCCACAATCATGTCGAACACTTGGTCTATGCTTCCAGTTCCAGTGTTTACGGCGGCAATACCAAGATGCCGTTTTGTGAACACGATAGCGTCGATCACCCGGTGAGCCTTTATGCCGCCACCAAGAAGGCCAACGAACTGATGGCGCATACTTACAGCCATTTGTACGGATTACCGACCACAGGGCTGAGATTTTTCACCGTCTATGGGCCGTGGGGGCGGCCTGACATGGCGCTTTTCCTCTTTGTCAGAGCGATCCTTGAAGACCGGCCTATCGATGTGTTCAACCACGGGAGGATGATGCGCGATTTCACTTATATCGATGACATCGCGGAAGGGGTGGTTCGCGTGCTCTCGCGTCCGGCCGGCCCGGATGCGGCGTTCGACTCTCTTTGCCCCGATCCTGGAAAGAGCCATGCGCCGTACCGGGTGTTCAATATCGGCAATCACGATCCGGTCGAGTTGATGGATTTTATCGAGGCAATCGAAGAGGCGTTGGGGCGTAGGGCGCAGAAGAATTTCCTGCCGATACAGGATGGCGATGTGCCTGCTACGTATGCCGATGTTTCGGAACTCGGTGCCTGGACGGATTTCAAGCCTGATACCAGTGTGCGCGACGGAGTAAGGCGCTTCGTCAATTGGTATCGCGCTTACTATGGAGGCTGACCGTGCAGGTTCTCAGCTCCCGTGCCGCGCTGGCCTGCTATTTGATGTTGTTGCTGGTCTATCTGGCTGGGGCAGTCGTGCCTCCGCTGGACGGTTTTTCTGCTGGGTATGCCGATATCGCGCTTGCCATCCACGAAGAAGGCAAGTGGGCGAAATTCATGTTCGAGGGCCAGGATTACCAAGGCGGGTCGCCTCTGCTGTTCTGGTTGACTGCGCTTTCGTTCGAACTCTTCGGCGTCAGTGTGGTTGCCTACAAACTGCCATCCTTACTGTTTTCCGCGCTGGCCATTTATTCCTCCGTCCGTCTGGGTTCAATACTGTATAACGAAGCGGTTGCACGGCTGGCAGGCGTGATTCTGGCGAGCGCGTTCGCACTCCTGTTCGCCAACAGCGATGCGAGCATGGATGCCTTACTCATTGGGTCTGTCGTTTTTGCGGCGTGCCAGTTGTTCATTTTCGTTACCGATGAGAACAAGCTTTCGGCCCGCGCGCATCTCGTCGTGGCCGGAGCCGGTCTGGCGCTTTGCATGGCGGCCAGGGGTCTGGTCGGCGTGCTGCTGCCGCTGCTTGCTGTATTTCTCTATCTCGTCTACCGGCTCGAATGGCGGCGGGTTTTCGATCCGTTCTGGCTGCTGTTGCCGCTGCTCGTCCTGCTGTTTATTTCACCGCTGCTTTACGCTTACCACGCGCAGTTCGGCATGGATGGGCTGATGAAGTTCGTCCTGTGGTTACAAAGTGCCGAGCAACAAACTTCGGGGAATTTGTCTGGTGGCGAAGGCAGGGATTTATTTTTCTACTATTACACGTATCTGTGGGCTTTCCTGCCCTGGTCGGCCATCGCACTGTGGCCTGTGGTGTCGGGTGTGCTACGGCTTACGAACGACCGCTACTGGCCCCGTGCGCAGGGCTATGCCGTTACGTTGGGGGTCATCGCGTTTGTGTTCATCCTCCTGACGTTGGCAAGGTTTAACCTGGTGTATTACGTCAGTGCTTTGTTGCCTTTTTTTGCCCTTCTGCTTGCAGGCTGGCTTCCCGTGCGGCTCAGGCATCCGGCCTGCCTGCGCAGGTTGTGGCAGATACAATACGTAGTCTTCGTGCTGATAGTGGATGCGGCGCTCGTTTTTAACGGTTGGATGTTTCCTCTGCGGGACTGGGTGATTGGTGTAGCGGCGATGGCGCTGCTTGCGCTCGGAATCTGGGGCATCCCTAATTGGTTGGGCGGCTCCAGGCTGATCATTGCCTCGGTGAGTGTGTCAGCGATGTTCTGGTTGCTGGGCAATATCAATCTTTATCCCTGGTTGCTCGAATACCAGGCGGGAACAGTGCTTGGCAATGTGGTGATGGAGCGGCAACTCGACAAGGCAGAAAATGTCTATTACCTCGAAGGCGGGGGTTGGGCAGCAAGTTTCGATGTCGCCATCCGACGGCGCGCGAAAACACTGTCGTTCGATGCGCTCGCGGTACGGGACAAACCAGCTGTGCTGTTCGTTACCGCCAGGGGGCATGAGATGATCCTGGCGAAGGGGCTGCCGTTCGATGTGTTGGCGCATAGTTCCGACTACGAGATTTCCCGTCCCGGATGGGAGTTCCTCAATCCGGGTACGCGCAATAAGGCATTGCGTGGGGCTTATCTATTGCAGGTACGGCCGCAGTAGGACGCGGCAAACGAATTCGACTACCTTGCCACTTTCCCGCATCGATCCCGCCCGCTATCCCGACCTGCTTGCCGACAAGGTGAAAGGTTTTTGCCGCGCGTCGACGGATGCCGGTGTATCCGTGCCCTTACCGCAGGTGTTTGCTTCACAGCCGCTTGGCTACCGGTTGCGGGCGGAATTTCGCATGTGGCACACGGGAGGGCGGCTCGATTACGTGATGTTTGATCCTGCTGACCCGCGCCGTGCCGTGCCGGTGGAGGATTTTCCGCCTGCCGCTGATCTCGTCCGCGCCCTGATGCCAAAGTTGCGAACGCGCCTGCAGGCTGAGGAAAATATGCGGCGGCGCATTTTCCAGGTCGAATTCCTTACTACCCTGAAAGGCGAGGCGCTGGTAAGCCTCGTTTATCACCAGCGGCTTGGCATCGAATGGGAAACTGCCGCGCATGCGCTTGCCGCCGATCTCGGCGTGCAACTGGTTGGGCGCAGCCGTGGGCAAAAAATTGTGATCGGGCGCGACTGGCTGGAGGAAGAAATCGAAGTTGATGGGCTGCGCCTGCGTACTCGCCAGATCGAAGGCGGTTTCACCCAACCCAATGGCGAAGTCAATCGCGCTATGCTCGGTTGGGCGCGTGCGCAGGCTGTGGGGCAGGGCGGCGACCTGTTGGAGCTTTATTGTGGAAATGGCAATTTCACCGTGGCGCTGGCCCCGCTTTTCGGCAAAGTGCTTGCCACCGAGTTGAGCAAAACCTCGGTTGCCGCCGCTCGCTGGGGCCTGGAAGCCAATGGCGCGTGCAATGTCGCGCTGGCGCGCATGGCGAGCGATGAAATCAGCGCTGCGCTTGCCCGTGAACGCGCCTTCAGGCGGCTTCAGGAACAGGAAATCGACCTCGATGCCTATCGCTTTTCGACACTGTTCGTCGACCCGCCCAGAGCCGGGCTGGATGCTCCGACACTGGGGCTGGCGCGCGGGTTCGACCGTGTGCTCTACATTTCATGCAACCCCGTAACCCTGCTCAATAACGTCGGCGCGCTTGCCACCACCCATCGTGTCGTGTCGGCGGCGGTGTTCGATCAGTTTCCATATACCGACCACCTCGAATCCGGCCTGCTGCTGGAGCGGCGCAGGGTATGCGGATAATGCAAAACGGGTATTCTGTCCTGTATGCTTGCTGTTTGGACACGCACATGAAATGATGGGCGCCGTAATTTTAATTGGAGGTCTACATGACTACTTTGTTCGATCCTATGCAATTTGGCGATTTGACCCTGCCGAACCGTATAATCATGGCTCCCATGACCCGCTGCCGCGCCAGCGCCGAACGCGTGCCCAACGCACTGATGGCCGAGTATTACGTCCAGCGCGCCGGGGCAGGGTTGATTATCTCCGAAGGCTGCTCAGTCACCCCGCTGGGGGTTGGCTACCCTGACACCCCCGGTATCTGGAACGATGAGCAGATTGCGGGCTGGCAGGCCATCACCGATGCCGTCCATAAGGCCGGGGGGCTCATCTTCCTGCAACTCTGGCACGTGGGGCGGGTATCCGACCCAATTTACCTCGACGGCCAACTACCCGTTGCACCGAGCGCCATTGCGCCCGAAGGCCACATCAACCTGATCCGTCCGAAGAAAAACTATGTTACGCCGCGCGCACTGGAGACGGACGAAATCCCCGGTATCGTCGCGGCCTATCGGCAGGGGGCGGCCAACGCCAAGTTGGCAGGTTTCGATGGCGTAGACATCCACGGCGCGAACGGTTACCTGATCGACCAGTTTTTGCAGGACTGCTCCAACAAACGCACCGATGCCTATGGCGGTTCTATCGAAAACCGGGCCCGCCTGATGCTGGAAGTCACCGACGCCTGCATCGAAGTCTGGGGGCCGGGGCGTGTGGGGATGCACATCTCGCCCAGGTGCGACGCGCCGGGCATGGGCAGCGACAGCAACCCTGCCGCTACGTTTGGCTATGTCGCCAAAGAACTGGGCAAGCGCCGCATCGCCTTCATCTTCGCACGTGAAATGCAAGGCCCTGGGTTGCTCGGCCCGCAACTCAAACAAGCATTTGGCGGCGTGTTCATCGCCAATGAGAAACTCACTGGCGAAACGGCGGCTCAGGCGCTTGAAAACTACGCCGATGCCATTTCCTTCGGCGTACCCTTTATTGCCAATCCCGATCTGGTGAAGCGGCTGGCGCAGGGCGCACCGTTGAACCCGCCCCGGTTTGAACTTTTCTTCGGCGGCGGGGCAGATGGCTATATCGACTATCCGTTTCTGCCCTGAAATCTGAAATGAGCCGCACGGACGCACCGGGCGGGCAACGTCCTATCACTATTGCCGCCATCGCCACGCCCGCCGGGCGTGGCGGTGTTGGCATCGTCCGCATCTCCGGGGGCAACCTGGCTACCTTTGCAGCCACGCTCACTGACAAGACGCCTGCACCGCGCCGCGCCGTGCGCGCCGATTTCAAGGCGGGTGACGGCAGCCCCATCGATAGTGGTCTGGCGCTCTATTTTCCCGCCCCGGCTTCCTTTACCGGCGAAGACGTACTGGAACTGCATGGTCACGGTGGGCCGGTCGTCATGAACCTGCTGCTTGCCCGCTGTCTCGAACTTGGCGCGCAGTTGGCCGAACCGGGTGAATTCACCCGCCGCGCCTTCTTGAACGGCAAACTCGATCTTGCCCAGGCCGAAGCCGTTGCCGACCTCATCGACGCCTCTACCACTGCCGCTGCCAAAAGTGCCGTGCGTTCCCTCACGGGCGAATTTTCCCGCGCCGTACATGCGCTGGTGGAAGAACTCACCGACTTGCGCATGCTCGTCGAAGCCACGCTCGATTTCCCCGAAGAAGAAATCGACTTTCTCCGGCAGGCCGACGCCTTCAACCGCATCATTCGCCTTGACGAACGCCTTAGGGAAGTCCATGCACGGGCAAGGCGGGGCAAACTGCTACAGGCCGGGCTCTCCGTTGTCCTCATCGGGCAGCCCAACGTTGGCAAATCCTCGCTCCTGAACCTGCTCTCTGGCGACGATCTTGCCATTGTCACCGCCGTTCCCGGCACGACGCGCGACGCGCTCAAATCTTCGATACAAATCCACGGCATCCCGTTGCACATCATCGACACTGCCGGTTTGCGCGAAACCGGCGACGAAGTCGAAAAAATCGGTATCGCCCGCACCTGGAAAGCCATTTCGGAAGCCGACCTTGCGCTCTTGTTGGTCGATGCGCGTGCGGGCCTTACCCCGGACGACCATACCATTTTGGAAAAGCTCCCCGAAAGGCTGCCCCGCGTCGTCGTAAGGAACAAGATTGACCTCATCGGTGAAGCGCCGGAAAAACACCCGCAGGGCATCGGCGGCGTGGAAGGCGTGGTTGTTTCGCTCTCCGCCAAAACCGGGCAAGGGCTGGAACTGCTGGAGGCCACCTTGCTGGAAATCGCAGGCTGGCAGGACGCGGAAGACACGTTCGTTGCCCGTGAGCGCCACTTGCGGGCAATCGATGCCGCCGCAGGGCACCTCGCCCTTGCCCGCGCCGAACTCGAAACCCCCGTGCCCGCGCTCGAACTCTTTGCCGAAAACCTGCGCCTCGCGCAAAACGCCCTTTCGAAAATCACCGGCGAATTCACTCCGGACGACCTTCTGGGCGAGATTTTTGGCCGGTTTTGTATTGGGAAATAGTGGTCATTCCAGCCAAAAGGATCACTTGGTATATGCACAAACATACATATAATTAACCTATGCGCTATCGCCACTACCGAGACGGTTGAGGAAATCCCGATAATTTCGATGCGCAAGGCAGAGCGAAATGAGCAAGAAATCTACTACAGCAACCTTTGACGAGGATGTACCCATCACTCAAACCGATATTGACGCGGGCAAGCTGATCCTGCGCAGGCGGGTCGAAGGCCGGGTAGTGCAACCAAAGAAGCGTGTCACCCTCTACCTTGACGCCTTTTTGGTGGAACGTTTCAAGGAGATGGCAGGCAAGCACGGCTACCAGACACTCATCAATGAGACACTAAGAAGTTCGCTTCAACAGTCCGACATGGAAGCGATGATCAGAAAGGTGATCCGTGAGGAACTAAAAGCCCCGGATGGCAGCACAGCCTTTGTAGCTTAGAATGCGTTGCCTGGAATAGCCTCCAATGGGTGTATCCCGGGGTTCAATCATGCGGTGCATCTCTTTGGGGCGCAGCGTTGGACGCGCTGCTCCGACGGGCAATGGACTGAAACGATGTATCGAAATCACTGCCCCGGCTGACTTCCGCAATAAGCTGCATTAAACCCGCATGACCTACTTGTTGATACCAGTTTCCGACCACCTTTCTTGCCGTCCCGTAGCCCAAGAGCCAATTTTCGTTGTCTAACAATTGACCGATTTCATTCAATTTTGGCGCTTTCAACCCATTTTCGGTAGCGCGGAGCCACCCCTGTTCTGTGTACCTGGGGTCTTGGCTCACAAACACCGCCAATCCTTCATCAAACCAAGAAGGAACTGAACGCATTGAACGCCATACGCCGATCCGGTTGCACAACTCTAAATGCGCGAGTTCATGGCTAAGGATTACGTCATCCAAACCGCGCGGTGACAACAAAAGCATTGAAGCCCCGTAAGTTTTTCCCCGTGCCGTTAAGCCTCCATGAGAGGTAAAACACTCTTCAGTAGAACAGGCAAACACTTTGGCTTTGCTTACAGAGTTACCAAAGAAAACCGTAACCCGATTTTTAGCGACATTCAATGTCTTGAGAAATTCCTGTTGCTGGATCTGAGGCATTTCATCATCGACAAATACGCCTGCCTGTATTTCTTTGAAGCCAAACCATGTTGGCACTAACAGCTTCGCGCTTCTGACTGTACTGCAACCAGAAAGAAAGGTTGTTAAGATCAAGAATAGTAATAATCTCGTCATTTTAAATGTATTATGCATATAACCAAAACTATACAACGTTCAGCTTATGATGACTGGTCAGATAAGCGACAAGTTGGAGTGAGCTTGCGAACCTCAACGCCATCATCGTTTCTCGACGAAAGCCATCGTTTTTCTATTATTATACCTGTATTTCATACGGTTTTTTCCTGGATATTGGGGTTTGCAAGTTCACTCAAACCAACACGCTGTTGTCATTGCGAGCGTAGCGAAGCAATCCAGCATGCGTAGCCTGAAATAACTCCGCAAGGGACGTATTCCGGGGTTCAAACTACGCCTGTTCATGTGTTGAGTGTTCAAAAATTCCTCGTTTTTTGGATGATCGACGAGTAGCTTTTAAGCTACAATTACGACCATGGTAGAACTCCTTCGGTATCAACGCGAAAACGGTCAAGTGCCATTCACCGAATGGCTCAGCGGGTTGCGTGACAAGGTGGCTCAGGCACGCATCCGGGTGCGGCTTCGCCAAGTAGAGGCGGGCAATTTTGGTGATAGTGAACCGGTTGGAGAAGGCGTTATCGAGTTGCGCATCCATGTCGGCGCAGGTTACCGCGTGTACTGCGCCCGTCATGGAAAGGCGGTTGTGCTTTTGCTGTGTGGCGGCGACAAGGGCAGGCAAGTAGCAGACATCAAGCAGGCCAAGGAATATTGGTCTGAATGGAAACGGAGGCAATGATGGCTAAGCTCAAAAATGCGGTATCGCACCATGAGGCGGAAGTCGCCGAACTGCGCGCTGACCGGGATTTGGCAAGCGAGTACCTGAAAGCTGCAATGGAATCGCTCGATGATCCGGATAACCGGGCGGCGGGTCTTGTGGCACTGCGCACTGTGGCGGAAGCCTATGGCGGCTTGGGCGCAGTAGCTTTGGATGCCGGTATCAGCCGCGAGTCACTTTATCGCGCATTGTCTCCAAAGGGCAACCCAACGTTGAGGACGTTGCTGGCGGTGTTAAAGTCGGTCGGCATGCGCTTGTCCGTGGAACCGGCGTGGCGTTCGCAAGCGTGAGGTGTATAAGTTAGCCTGTACGGACCGACAAAAATCAAGTTCAGGGGAGAATTAGCTTATGGACAAAACCCGCTGCCTGTGGGCAGAAAACGATGAAAAAATGTCGAAATATCATGATGAAGTCTGGGGTATGCCTGAGCATGATGATCAGAAACTTTTCGCAAAACTTTGCCTGGATTTAATGCAGGCAGGCCTCGCTTGGCGGACGATTCTGTATAAGCAGGAAAATTTTGAAAGGGCTTTTGGCGGTTTTCATATTGAAACGGTTGCCGAGTACGATGAGGCAAAATTTTACGAGTTGATGCAGAATGATGGAATTGTGCGTAATCGTCTAAAAATCCGCGCCATTATCAACAATGCAAATCGCACCCTGGAAATACAAAAAGAATTCGGTAGTTTTGACGCTTATTTATGGAGTTTTACAAAAGGGGAGACTATCAAAAACCATTGGCAGACTATTGATGAAATTCCAGCTTTTAGTCCGCTAAGCGATGCTATCAGTAAAGATTTGAAAAAACGGGGCTTTAGATTCGTTGGTACTACAATCGTTTACGCTTACCTGCAAGCAGTTGGAGTCGTAAACGACCATTTGACTAGTTGTTTTTGCTATGAAAATAAAAACCGGGCTTGAATCAAAAAATGACCCGATATCGGATAAAATTTCTGCCACTTTCATTTTTTTGCTAATGCATAACTTGTGTCAATCCGCTGAAAGATTTCATCAATCAGAACAGAGCCGTCCAAACAAATAGTAAACCAATGTTTTTTATTCATATGATAGCCTGGGAAATATTTTTCCCTGTCCACAACAGATTCTATATCCTCGGCATTGATCCTCAGATCCAAAACGTCAATGACCTCATCGGAATCAAGGCCAAGCTTGTTTTTGGGAAGGACAAGTAATGCGCCGTACCATTTGTTGGAGTCTTTTCTTCTGAAAATGGCATTATCAGGAAAACGTTGCCACAAGAATTCCAATTCATCGTGATAGGTATCCCTTACATACTGAATGACCTTTTGTGCGTAATCACTTTTGAAAACGTTTTGTTCAAAGCACTTTTCAGATATTTCACGAAGGACGTTTTCGTAATCGGTTCTGACCATACCCACGAACGATCCACAAGCTCCTGGTGTGCGATACAACACATATTCTTCATTTAAAGAAGAATCAACCACCTTTGTGCTGACCGTTCTATCATCCATTATAGTAACAATCATCTGAAACTGACCGTCCGCAATATCTGTGGTATATGTATATATACCATTGCCTATGGAAAAACCGAACAGAAGTAGTTTTTCCAAATTTAATTTTTTATTTTTGAATATAGTGTTCGACATATAAATACTTCCGGGCAAGAAATTGCAGCTTAGTTTATGCAATCATTTTCCTCTTGAATGTTGGGGTTTGCAAGCTCACCCAAATCTGCACGCCGTCGTCATTGTGCGCGTAGCCAGGCAATTCAGCCGCCCTTTCTGGGTTGCTTCGTCGCATTGCTTCTCGCAATGGCGACAGTGATAGAATTGTACGGCATATATACAGAAAGGGTTTTTCAGTCTGATGCGGCTGAATATAAACCGGGTTCGCATCGAAAAATGCCCCGACATGGCATAGAATCCCTGTCACTTCAGTCACCATCGCAAGGGTTGAGCTTCGCCGTGAGTCTTTCTTCTCCCAAGGGCGGCTGCGCGCCCGAACGTATTGTCATTGCTACCCGTGAGAGCCGGTTGGCGCTATGGCAGGCCGAGCATGTCAAGGCACGGCTCGAAACAGCTTATCCGGGCTGCAGGGTCGAGTTGCTGGGCATGACTACGCGTGGCGACCAGATACTTGACCGGCCATTGGCCAACGTGGGCGGCAAAGGGCTGTTCGTCAAGGAACTGGAAGCGGCGCTGCTCGAAGGGCGTGCGGATATCGCGGTGCATTCGATGAAAGATGTGCCGATAGTCATGGGGGAGGAATTCACGCTGGCCTGCATTACGGCGCGTGAAATGCCGTTCGATGCGTTCGTGTCCACGCGCTATGCCTCGCTCGACGACATGCCGCCGGGTGCTGTTGTTGGCACTTCGTCGTTGCGACGCGAGTCGCAGATTCACGCTCAATATCCGTTTCTTGCCGTCACCAGCCTGCGGGGCAATCTCGATACGCGGCTACGCAAGCTCGACGAAGGCCAGTTCGATGCCATCATCCTTGCCGCTGCCGGGTTGCGCCGCCTGGGGCTGGAGTCGCGCATCCGTGCCGTGCTGCCTGCGGAAGTGTCCCTCCCGGCGGCCGGACAGGGAGCCCTTGGGATCGAATGCCTGTCGGCGCGCACTGACATCATTGCCTGCCTGCAAGTACTGGCCGATGCCGACACCGCTGCCTGTGTCACCGCCGAGCGCGCGTTTTCCCGCACTTTGGCGGGCAGTTGCGAAACACCGCTTGGCGCGTATGGTGAGATGCGTGCGGGCCGTGTGTTCTTACGCGGATTCGTCGCTCTGCCCGATGGTAGACGTGTTGTACGCGGGGAACGCGAGGGCGCAACGCCGGAAGCCGGGGCGCTTGGGCAAGCGCTTGCCAATGACCTGCTTGCCCAGGGAGCCGGAGAAATTCTGGCTGAACTGGGCTGACTGAGGACATATGACGATGGGCGGTGCGCTCGCTGGACGGACAATTGCCGTGACCCGCCCGACGGCGCAGGCCGGAGTCCTGTGCCGCGCTATCGAGGAAGCGGGCGGCGAAGCGTTCCGTTTCCCGCTGTTGGAAATCGTCCCCGTCACTGACCCCGCCGTATTCGCGCCCGTTGCGGCGCGACTTGATATGTTCGACCTCGCATTTTTCGCCAGCCCCAACGCGGTCGAATATGGTTTGGCCGGGTTGCGGCAAATCCGGCCATGGCCGCCGGGGCTGCGCGTGGCGGCGGTGGGGCAGGGCAGTGCCCGCGCGCTTGATGCGCACGGTTTTGCTGAGGTGCTTGCCCCAACGGAGGGTTTCGATAGCGAAACGGTGCTCTCGCTGCCGGAGTTTGCGCCAGATGCCGTGCGTGGCCGCGCAGTGCTGATTGTGCGTGGCGATGCTGGCCGCGAACTGCTTGGTGAAACCCTCGCGGCGCGTGGCGCGCGTGTCGAACACCTGTCCTGCTATCACAGGCGCTGCCCGGAAGCCGACCCCGTGCCGCTGTTGAAGCTGGTTGCGCATGGACGGCTCGATGCCCTTGTGGTTACCAGCAGCGAAGGGGCCGATCATCTGGCCCGGATCGTCGGCGATAAAGGGCTGGCCTGCCTCTCACCCGTACCGGTTTTTGTGTCGCATCCGCGCATTGCCGCACGTTGTCACTTGTATGGACTAGAACAGACTATTGCATCCGGGACAGGAGATGACGCATTGTTACGCGCGCTCATTGCATTCTTTGGTTAAACTCTATTGCCATGAACTCGCCCACATCCTCAAACGACGACAATTTGCCCGAACCCGGTATCGTGCCCGAGCAGGCTCCTGAGCCGGCGCCTCCGGCGGGTGAATCTGCGGTTTCCGCACCTCCTGTGGGTAAATCCACAGTCTCCGCGCCTGCATCCTCGTTGTCCGGCGCGTTGCCGAAGCCCGTTTCAATGAAATCTGGCCGTGCTGCGGCAGGTTGGGCGCTGCTCCTTGCGTTGGTTTCGCTTGTCATTGCCGGGTTCGCCTTGTGGCAGGTAAACGAATGGCGTACCCAGAACGTGGATTTGCGCGATGAAGTCGCGAAACGCCTGCAAGAAAGTGACCAGGCCGTTGGCGAATCGCGTGCAAGCGCGCAACGGGAACATGAGAGCATCAATACCGTCCTGGGCAAAATCGGCGCTCTTGAAGTTCAGATCAATAAGAATGAAGGGCATGCTGCAGCACTGGAAGCGCTTTATCAGCAATTCTCCCGTTCGCAGGAAGATCGCCTCGTTGCCGAGGTTCAGCAGGCAGTTGCGGTTGCCGAACAGCAGTTGCAGTACGCAGGCAATATCGAAATGGCGTTGATCGCGCTCCGGGCAGCACAAACCCGTCTGGAACAACATGACCATGGTCAATTCACGGCCCTGCGGCAGGCTCTTAGCACGGACATCGAAAAGTTGAGTCAGCAGAGCACGCTCGATATGCCGGGTACGGCGTTGCGCCTCGAACAGGTACTCAAAAATATCGACAAGCTACCATTGGCCTATTCCGCCGAAGTTTCCGCTGAAAAGCGATCCGCTGAGCACAGTGTAAAAGGAGAAGGGATTTCCCAGTTTATTTCCAGTCTGGCAAGTGATATTTGGGCGGAATTGCGTTCTCTGGTGAAGTTTGAACGACTCGACACAGAGACCGAACCTGTGCTGCTTGCGCCGGAACAGAGTGCCTTCCTGCGCGAAAACGTGAAAATGCGCCTGCTCACCGCACGCCTTGCCATGCTTGCGCGCGATGGGCATACCTACGTCACCGATCTTGAACGGGCATGCAACTGGATCGAGCGCTTTTTCGATATGCGCAGCGAGGAAGTGAAGGCAATTGTTGCAGAACTGCGCACACTCGAAACCGTACAAGTTGGGGTCATACGCCATGAATTGATCGAAAGCGCCACAGCCGTGCGCCGCTTCCAGACGCGCGGTGGAGAATCTCCGCCGACGCTTTTGCCACAGCCGCCAGCATCCGATCAGGCAACCGTCCCGGAAGCTCCGGCCCTGCCGGCGCAACCCTGAGGGCCGGACGATGCGTGTCCTCATCTGGATCATCACTATTTTTGCGCTGGCCGTGGGGTTGTCCATGTTCATCAGCCAGGACTGGGGCTATGTGCAGTTCGTGGTTCCTCAGTGGTGGCGTGTGCAGATATCGGCTAAGTTCTTTGTGGTGGCGCTGTTGGCGGCCTTTGTTGCGGCTTACCTGCTCATTCGCTTGATACGCAGCACCCTGTCGTTGCCTGAAACCGTCGGGCTGTGGCGCAAACGCCGCCGGTGGCAACAGGCGGATCGTTCCCTGCGCGAAGCCCTGCTGATTTTCCATGAAGGGCGCTATGCCAAGGCGTTGAAGCTCGCGGAAAAAGCTTATGAGGCCAGTGAATATCCGGAGGCGGCGATCCTTCTGGCGGCGCGGGCCGCGCATGCGCTGTGTGATGATGTTCGTTATCGCGAGTGGATCGGGCGGTTGGGCGGCGAAGGAACCCAAACCGCACGGCTGATGACGGAAGCCGAGTTGGCTGTCGTTTCGCGCGACTACGAGGAAGCTGCCAGGAAACTCGAAATCCTGCAGCCGGATGGCCGCCGCAACATTGCCGCCCTGCGTTTATCTTTGCGGGTATCCATGGCCTTGTGGCGATGGGACGAATCTCTTCGCCTGATCCGTTTGCTGCGCAAGCACAAGGCATTGACCGAAGAGCAGGCGCGGCCGCTGCTGTGCCGCGTCCATATCGAACGCCTGCGCGCTTGCGCTGATAATAACAATGCCAGTGACGACGAAAACGACGCGCTGACCGAGATATGGAAAGCTATTCCTACTGAAGAACGTGAAGATCGCCAACTGGTGCTGGAAGCCGTACCGCTTCTCGCGCGTGTGGGTAAGGGATACATCGTGCGGCGTACCCTTGAACGCCTGCTCGATACCGAATGGGATACTGCGCTTGCCCGCCTCTATGGTTTTTGTGGCGATGTCGGCGCGTGCTTGAGCAAGGGCGAAAACTGGTTGCTTGATCACAGGGAAGATACCGGGTTGCTCTTCTCGCTCGGCCACCTGTGCGCGGAATTGCAGTTGTGGGGCAAGGCCGTTGAGTACTTCGAACTTTCACTGAGATGGCAACCAGAAGTGGAAACCCATCTGGCGCTGGCCAACCTGTTCAAGCGTCTTGGGAGAAGCGAAGACGAGCAGAAACATTACCGTGCAGCTGCGGAAATGGTTTCGGCCTGACACATGGCCTGCAAGCCGACGAACGGACATGGACGTGTTTGAAACCCGTATCTGCGTTGCCCGGATGGAATAAATCAGCGTTTCCATAACGGGGTTGCGCCTGACTCTGTTCAGAGGTTCGGGACGCGCCGGTATTCCACAAAGTCGACCGCATGCTCATTGTCCGCATCGGCAGCGTGGGTTGTGCGGGAGACTTCCTGGAAATGTGTGCGGTCAAAGTCTGGGAGATGGGCATCGCCCGCTACATCGGCGGCAACTTCGGTCAGGAGCAAGATGTCTGTTTTGTGCAACAGGGTGCGGTAAATTTCGGTCCCGCCGATCACGAACACGCGTGCGGCTCCTTCAAGGGCTGCCAGGGCTTCTTCCACCGAGGCAAAGACTTCAGCCCCTTGCGGCCGGAAGCCGGATTGCCGCGTAAGTACGAGGTTGCGCCGGCCTGGCAGGGGTTTTGCGAGCGATTCCCAGGTCTTGCGGCCCATCAGTACCGGATACCCCATTGTCACCGCGCGGAAGTGGGCAAGATCGGCCTTCAGCCGCCAGGGCAGGGCGTTGTCGCGGCCAATGACACCGTTGCGGGCCACTGCGGCAATGAGCACGATTTCGGGGCGGAGCGGGGTGTTCATACAGCAACCGATGCTTTGATGTGGGGATGTGGGTCGTAGCCGGTCAGGGAGAAATCTTCGAAGCGGAAGGCGAAAATGTCATCGACTGCCGGATTGAGACGCATGGCGGGAAGCGCGCGCAACTCGCGCGCAAGCTGTTCGTGGGCTTGGTTGAGATGGTTGAGGTACAGGTGGCAATCGCCGCCTGTCCAGATGAACTCACCCGGCTGGTAGCCACATACCTGCGCCAGCATCAGCGTGAGCAGGGCGTATGAGGCGATGTTGAACGGCACGCCGAGAAAAATATCGGCGCTGCGCTGATAGAGTTGGCACGACAACCTCCCGTTTGCCACGTAAAACTGGAACAGCACGTGGCAGGGCGGCAGCGCCATACGACCGGTTTCGCCTGGGTTCCAGGCCGTGACGAGGTGGCGGCGAGAGTCCGGATGGTTTTTCAGATTGCCGACAAGCGCGCTGATCTGGTCGATAGTGCGTCCGTCAGCACTTTCCCAGCGCCGCCACTGCTTGCCATAGACAGGGCCTAACTCTCCGGTTTCATCTGCCCATTCGTTCCATATCGATACTCCGTTATCCTTGAGATAATGAATATTGGTGTCACCTTGCAGAAACCACAGCAATTCATGGATGATCGACCGCGTGTGCAGCTTTTTTGTTGTCAGCAACGGAAACCCGTCTCGTAGCGGGAAGCGCATTTGCCAGCCGAAGACGGAGAATGTTCCGGTTCCAGTGCGGTCTGTTTTTTCGTCGCCGTGTTCCAGGACATGGCGCATCAGGTCTAAGTACTGTTTCACGGCGGTTTCTGGTCAAGCCTGATTCTGTGGAAAGCAACAGATTCTATCGTGTGGGGAAAGAAATGGCGGAACAGAATATGCTCACCAGCCTTGATAGAAATAGTGGTATTTTTATCGAAGAACATGATAAAGGCATCGATCGGGTAGCCGCAGTCATCTACACGGCAAAAACGTATATGGTGGCCCTGCAAACCAGGGATCCCATGTTTCCTCTGGCGGACAACGCATCGCGCGCCTTGGAGAGATTTCTCGATACCCTCGAAACGCTCTGCCCGGATCAGGAGACCGGCCCGGATCGTTTTCGCTGGACGGCGGCGGTAAGTCAGTCCATGCGCGATTTCCTCGCAGCCCTGCGTGCCGCTGATCAGGTCGAACCGGGCAGTATTCCCGTTTCCGTGCTGGCCAGGGCTGGAGCCGAGACGATCAGATGGGATCTCGTCAACCGTCACGCTTCCGATACCAGGCTTTGGGATTGGCTCGGGGGCTTGTTTGCTTCGAGCTATGGCGAAGAAACGCAGCAAGTGCGGGGAGCCGGCGAAGCAATGGGGCGCGAATATCTGCGGGCAATTGCCTATCATGCTGCGGCATTGGATCAACAGAGCCTGAAAGTGGGGTTTATCATTGCCCGCCTGATCACGCGATTGCTACCGGATCTATCCATGGTGCGTGAATATACGGAAGGCGCGCTTTACGGGATCGGTGGGGGACAATGCGGAATTCCTACGCGCCTGGCGGAGTCGGCATCCTTTTCAGGCTGGTGGTTCGTGACCATGGAAGCGGCGAAGAAACTGTCCGACATCCATGGCGATTTCGTCCGCGGTCAGGTTCCCGAAGGGTTTGAACATGTGGAGGCATCCGTTCTGCGCGCTGCCATCGTGCATCTGCGCCGGCAGTGGTCGTTCAATCCGCCGATGCGCCGGCATCGGCGTTATCCCCTCAACGCCCATCTGTGCGTGGTGCGTGGATATGAACAAGCCATGAGTCTTTTGGACGATGATGCGACGGAAGCCATTGCCATGGGAATGGGAGCTTGGCACATCACCGACCTGAGCGTTGGTGGCGTGGGGGCGATTACTCTGCGCAACATCAAGGTCAGCGTCCCCGTGATGGGCGATCTGGTCGCTTTTTGCCCTGAAGAGGGAACGCAATGGCACATCGGGGTTGTGCGGCGGCTACGTACATCGAAGTCGCAAATCGAGATCGGGATCGCCACTTTGTCTGCCCGTCCAGAACTGACGCGCGTAGATGATGGCCGCCACCCGCGCAAATTGTGTACTTGCGACCCAATACGCCGTGGCGGTGCGATTCGCCTGGTCGCGCCCGTTGGCACATTGAGGAATGACGACCCACTCTTCGCTATAAGCAAGGACGCGGCTGTCCACAAATTGCACCCATTGGGCGATGCACTGAGAGGCAAGAGTTTCGACCTGCGCATCTATCAGGTAACGTGAGCCACGCGAGTTCTACGCTGCATGCCATGTTGAGGAACCCCTATGTCCGATGACCTGCTCCAGATGGAGATCGGGCGTAATGTCGCTGCCGCGCTTGCCGAGGATGTCGGTAGCGGCGACCTGACCGCTCTTCTTATTCCTGCCCATGCGCAGGCACGCGCCACGGTCATTAGCCGCGAAGCGGCCGTTGTATGCGGCATGGACTGGTTTAACGCTACTTTCGCCGCGCTCTCACCGATGGCGGCGGTGAACTGGCATGTGCTGGACGGCGATTCCGTCCAGCCTGGGCAGGCGTTGTGCGATGTTTCCGCCCCGGCGCGCGCCCTGCTTACCGCTGAGCGCACCGCCCTCAATTTCCTGCAACTGCTCTCTGCTGTTGCCACCGTCACCCGCCGTTACGTGGACGCGGTTGCAGGCACGAAAGCCCGGATCGTCGATACGCGCAAAACCCTGCCGGGCCTGCGGCTGGCGCAGAAATACGCGGTTATGGCAGGAGGCGGGGTCAACCACCGCACGGGTCTATATGACGGTGTTCTGATAAAGGAAAATCACATCATCGCCGCAGGCGGGATCGTTAAAGCAATCAAGGCAGCGCAGGCCATCTCGCCGCCGGGGGTTTTCATTGAGGTCGAAGTCGAAAACATCGACGAGTTGCAGGTGGCGCTCGAAGCCGGGGCAGGCATGATCCTGCTCGACAACATGAGCCTGGACGAAATGCGCGAAGCTGTACGGGTCACTGCCGGGCGCGCCGTGCTTGAAGCCTCGGGCGGGGTCAATTTCGAGAGCGTGCGTGCCATTGCCGACACGGGCGTCGACCGCATTTCCATCGGCAGCCTGACCAAGGACGTGAAAGCGCTCGATTTGTCGATGCGGTTTACTGAAGTTGGTACAGGTGCTTCTGGAGTCCGATGAACGCCGAAAAGTCGTTATACGCCTGGTCGGCCAGGATGTACCGGTATGCTCAGTTGACCTGCCTCGCTTTGGGTCGGTAGCATCGGAAAGCTGCCATAACGGGTGCTTGTTACAGCTTCTGTTCTGAATTCTTAAGCCTTTCGATTTGCCCGGAGAAGTGTTTCGAGATGCGTGGCAGCAAAGTTGCGCGCAAGTGCATGATGGCTTCGGCACGCAGGCGTTCGTTGAGCCTGGAGACCTCGCGCACGACTAGTGCAGGGAATTCTTCGCGTAGCCAGGCTTCAATTTCTCCGACGATGAGGGTATCAAGTTGCTTCAGTTCTTTGGTGATGGCCCGCGCATGCTCAACCGGGATCTCCAGAGGAGGGAGGGGAGCCGCAGGTGAGACGGGCGCTGTGGATGGACGAGGCGGCGCTTGTGGCGCCGGGTCAAACGGATATCTGTCGAGGAGAGATTGGGGCCACGCGGTCTGGAATCGTGGTTGCGTTGGGGACGGGTTCGCAGCCGATGCGGTTTGCGGTGAAGGTTTGGGCGCGGCGGCTGTAGGGGTTGCAGGCTGAGCCGGCGGCGTGGCTGGGTGTTGTGCCTTGGGAGGCTGCACGGCAGGGGAAGTATTGGTAACTGTTGGCGCAGCAGCTGTGGGTTGGGGGTGTGATGCGCCCGGATGCGGTGAGAGGGGGGCGCCGGTTTGTGATTTGGTGGTTTGCGTGGGCGCTGTAGCGGCCGCAGGCGCAGCAGGTTTGGGGTTGGTGGCCTGTTGCGGCTTTGCCGGGGATGCCGGCGCAGCGGTTTCGCCGAGGTCGAAAATGACCTCCGTGAGGACGGGCAGGTCATCTCCCGTGCCGTCATTGGAGGGGTCTTCCCCGTGCTGGCGCAATAGGGCATTGGCTTCGTTTATCAGGGTACTGGCAACATCCAGTTCGGCGGAGCCAAGGAGAGGGGATGTGCGGGTGAGGGGGGTCATAGGGCTATCCTGCGTTCGGCATCGAACGCCTTGAGCGGGAATTGTTGCTGTTTATAGTGCATCCAGCGCGCACGCGCGGGCGCACGTTGGGTTTCGTTGCGGCCAACGATTTCAATCAACATACGGAAACGTTCGCATGCGGCAGGCAATTCAGGGGCGAGGTTGAAAAGCAGGTCGGTATGCGGCCACTCCTTTTCACCGGCAAAGCCGATGACTATTGGCGTTTCTGCCGCTAGCGGCGAGCCATTCATTACATGCGGAATGAAGCCGCCGGGGTCGGCTGTCCATAGCTCGCGGTCAAGCCGTTGTGCCAGGGCTGTGTCCGGGCTGACGATGACCGCTTTGCGTCCACTGCGATGGGCATTGCCAACCAGTTCGCAGACCAGCCCGATCAGGTCGTCGGCATTGTGATAGAAGTGGACGATTGTCATGGTGGCTTGTCGGGCGGTTTAGTGTTTACGCACCCTGGCGCGGTTTATTAGAAATTCGCCAAGCAGGGGCAGTGGGCGGCCTGTGGCGCCCTTGGCCTCGCCGGACAGCCAGGCCGTGCCCGCGATGTCCAGGTGCGCCCATTTGTAAGCTTCGGCGAAACGCGACAAGAAAGCCGC
Source organism: Betaproteobacteria bacterium (assembly GCA_009779355.1). Classification (GTDB taxonomy): domain Bacteria; phylum Pseudomonadota; class Gammaproteobacteria; order Burkholderiales; family Rhodocyclaceae; genus WRNU01. Next base: position 37,224 of record WREK01000002.1, read on the forward strand.
GCCGGTGATCGCGCCGCCAAAACGGCCCCCGATGTTGGCCATATCGGCGAAGTTGCTCTTGAGCAGTTCCTGGTATTCCTCCCATAGCGGCAACCGCCAGACACGGTCGCCTGAATCGAGTCCACTTTGCGCCAGTTCAACGGCGAGCGCGTTGTCGGTGGAAAGCAGGCCGCTGGGGATTTTGCCCAGCGCGACGATGCAGGCTCCGGTCAGGGTGGCGATGTCGATGACGCAATCGGGGTCGAAGCGTTCGGCGTAGGTGAGGGCGTCGCAGAGAACCAGTCGGCCTTCCGCGTCGGTGTTGAGAATTTCGATGGTTTGCCCGGACATCGAACGCACGACGTCACCGGGGCGGGAGGCATTGCCGCTGGGCATGTTTTCGGCAGCCGGGACGAGGCCGACCACGTCGACCGGCAACCTCATGAGGGCAATGGCCTTGAAAACGCCGATGACGCTGGCCGCGCCACACATGTCGTATTTCATTTCGTCCATTTCCGCCCCGGGCTTGAGCGAGATGCCGCCGGAGTCGAAAGTGATGCCTTTGCCAACCAGCACGATGGGGCGCGATCCGCTACCTTTGTTTTTGGAGGGTTTTCTGCTTTTTCCAGGGCTGCTGCCACGATATTGCATGATGATGAACTGTGGTTCCTGGTTTGATCCGCGCGCCACCGAAAGCAGCGCGCCCATACCGAGTTTTTCCATGCCGCCGCGCTCAAGGACATCGACGTCAAATTTGAACTGTTTGCCCAAGGCGAGCGCGGTTTCGGCTAACTTGCCGGGTGTGCAGACATTGGCCCCGAGATTGGCCAGGTCTTTTGTCAGCGCCATGCCTTCAGCGATGGCCTGACCGTGGCGAATAGCTTCTTTTTGCGGCTGACTGGGTTCGGAAGAAAGGAGGAACGCGATTTCGTGCGCGCCGCGTTTTACGCTTTCGCTTTTGACGCTCGGTGCGTTGAACCTGTAAGCGCAGTCGGCGATGATGCGGCTGGCTTGCCGCAGTGCCCAAGTGAGGTCGCGCCCCGGCGGCAGGGTGGCTTCTTCGAGTACGATTGCGCCATCCTTGGCCCGGGTGTCGGCAAATGCCCTACCTACGGCGGTGAGGGCGTTGCGCCAAGCTCTGTCGCCGAATGAGCCGGATTTGCCAAGGCTCACCAGCAACACCCGTTCGGCAGCAACACCCGCGAGTCCATGCAGAAGCAGGGTTGATCCGGCTTTTTCGTCGAGTTCATTGGAGGAAATGAAGCCGGAGAGTTTGTCTTGGGCGGCTTCATTCACGGCCTGACATGCCGGAGGCAATAGAGTGTCAACAAAAACGCTGAGAACCAGTAGGCCCGTTTCCGGTTTTTCGGGAGAAGTAATCTTTATGGTAAATTTCACAGGCATTGCTCTGATGGGAGCGCGAAAAAACACCTTCCATAGCTTTCCATGGTAATGAGTCTGCGCTAACTAACAGCAGACAATTATGTCTCGTTTTGGCGAAGCCCGTCAAAAACTTAGTGTTTCCTTCCATTGAACTTTCATTCGGCTATTAAACGATGATTTTTCACCGCGCCCTTCAACGGGAATTTACCCATGTAGCGGCGGCGGTATTCGTTGCGCTGTTTGCGGTGCTGATTACCGTGGTGCTCATTCGTCTGCTCGGACAGGCGGCGGGGGGGCGGGTTCCTGTCGATGCGGTACTGGCGCTGATCGGTTTTGGATCCCTGTCGGATTTGCCTGTTGTGCTGACCCTGACAATGTTTCTCGGCGTGCTTCTATCGTTGTCGCGCAGTTACCGGGATTCCGAAATGGTGGTGTGGTTTGCTTCCGGTTTGCCGCTTACGGCCTGGATCTGGCCTGTGTTGCGGTTCGCCTTGCCGCTGACGTTGGTGATTACCGGAATGACGCTGATCCTTAGCCCCTGGGCGAACATGAAGAGCGTTGAATATCGCGTAAGGCTGGAAAACCGCGACGATACGCAACGTGTTGCACCGGGAGTATTTCGTGAATCGTCCGGCGCGCAGCGGGTTTTTTTCGTCGAACTCGAAGCAGGTGAAGACGGGAAAGTGAGCAACGTTTTCGTAAGCGAAGAGAGGGGCGGTAAGCTGTCTGTGGTGGTGGCCTCGAAAGGTTCGGTTCAAACCGACGAAGAAGGCAATCGCTATGTGGTTCTTGAACAGGGCCGGCGTTATGACGGCAATCCGGGTACGCCGGAATACCGGGTCATGCTTTTCGACCGCTACCAGTTGCGGATTGAATCGAACCAGCAATCTGCGCAGCCATTGCGGATTCGCGCGGAACCGACAGCCGAACTGCTTAAGATGGCTGATAAGCGTAGTTTTGGTGAATTGAGTTCCCGGATCAGTACGCCGCTGGCGGCATTGATCCTGGCGCTGCTGGCGATCCCTCTTTCCTTTGTCAACCCACGCGCCGGACGCGGCAGCAACCTGTTATTGGCGATCCCGATCTACCTGATTTACAGCAACGCTGTCCTCCTCTGCCAGACCTGGGTGTCACAGGGCAAGCTGTCGTTTACATCCGGGTTGCTGCTGCCGCACCTGGCGGCATTGACGTTGTTGGTAGTGTTTTTCTATCGTCGTTTCGCAGTGATGTCGTTCTGGCGCCGCCGCGTAGCGCGTGTTGAAAAGCCCACGCAACAGGGGCAGGGGCAATGAACCGCATCCTGCTCGGCTACCTGGCACGAGAAATCTATGCCGCAACCTTAATGGTGTTGTTAGCTTTCCTTGGCTTGTTTGCTTTTTTCGATTTCGTCAACGAACTCCCCGATATAGGCAGGAGCGGTTATCAGGCCCACCATGCGCTGATATACGTGGTGATGCTCTTGCCGACCAGGTTGTATGAATTGCTACCGGTGGCAGTATTGATCGGTTCGCTTTATGCCCTGACCACGCTGGCTCGTCATTCCGAGATCACGGTTATGCGCGCTTCCGGCCTATCGACGAGGAGGATGCTGGGAATGCTCTGCCTGATCGGCATCATGCCGGTGGCGTTTACCTACGTTTTTGGCGAATACCTCGCACCGCCCGCCGAGAGTGCGGCGCGACAATGGAGGCTGATCAGAACCAAATCGGCCATTTCGCAACAACTGCGCTCAGGGTTGTGGGTCAAAGACGGCCTGCGTACGGTCAATGTGCGCGTCCTGCAGCCGGATCGCAGCATGAACCGTGTACGGGTGTTTACTTTCGATGAGGCCGGGGCGCTGCAATCTATTGCCGAGGCGGAGCGCGGCGTCTATGTTCAGGCGGGTGATAAGGGCAAGGGATATTGGCATTTGACCGACGTGACACGTACTGAATTTTCCGACGACCACATTGCGCTGGCCTCACCGGACAACGTGATCTGGGAGTCGGCGCTCACGCCCGAGGTGCTCAGTGTGTTGATGGTGCAGCCCGATCGGATGTCGGTGACGGCTTTGCTGGCCTACATCAGCCATTTGCGTGAAAACCGGCAAGATGCGAGTCGTTATGAAATCGCTTTGTGGAAAAAACTTACCGCGCCTTTCGCCTCGTTGGTGATGCTGATCCTGGCCCTGCCGTTTGCGTTGATTCACGAGCGTAGCGGCGGAGTTAGCGTGAAGGTGTTTCTCGGCGTGATGCTTGGCGTGACGTTCTACCTGCTCAACGGGATGTTTTCCAGCCTTGGGACGATCAATTCATGGCCCCCCTCAATTGCGGCAGTTACGCCAAGCCTGCTGTTTCTTATGGCGGCAGCGGTGATGCTGTACATAGTGGAACGGCGATAGGGAAACATTGATTTATTCCATCCAGGCATCGTAGGTGCGGGTTTCAAACACGTCCATGTCCGTTCGTCGGCTTGCAGACCATGTGTCAGGCGATGTTTTGGGCGGGTGGGTTTGAAACCTGCACCTACGATGCCAGAACGCTCAGGAATTGTTCAGCGCTTCTTCTTCTCATAAGGGAGGGTAGGTATTCTCGTCCCAAAGGTTTAGAGTTGCGGACTTTGTTGTTGCCTATGCACGTCCTTTCATAATGAGTCCAGATGCCATCCCCTCCGCCGACCCGGGCTGTTACCACTGCGGCTTGCCTGTTCCGGCGCAGGCGCATTATTTCGTGGACGTGGACGGCAGGCAGCAGCGCATGTGCTGTGCCGGATGCGAGGCGGCGGCGCGGCTGATCGTTGATAACGGGCTGGCCGACTATTACCGACGCCGCGATGCCATGCCTGAAAAACGCCCCGAGGCGATACCGGAGGAACTGCGTGAATTGGGGCATTTCGACCATCCCGAGTTCCAGCAAAGTTTCGTGCGCCCTGTCGGCGAGCATGAACGCGAGACTTCGCTGATTCTTGAAGGCATCACCTGCGCTGCCTGCGTGTGGCTCAACGAGCGGCACATTGCCCTCCAACCGGGGGTCTTGGGGGCACAGGTCAATTACGCTACCCGGCGTGTCCGCGTACGTTGGGACGAACGCCGGATAAAACTCTCCGACATTCTTGGGGCTATTTACTCCATCGGCTACCGCGCTTACCCATATGATGCCGCGCGTGCCGAGGATGTTGCCGACCGCGAGCGCCGTGCGATGTTGTGGCGGGTGTTCGTCGCCGGGTTCGGCATGATGCAGGTGATGATGTATGCGGTTCCGGGCTATATCGCGGGTGACGGGGGAATGACGCTGCGCGAGCAATTGTGGTTTCGCTGGGCCAGCCTGATCCTGACCTTGCCGGTGGTGCTGTATTCCGCCGCGCCATTTTTCAAGCATGCCGTGCGTGACTTCCGTTTGCGCCGGCTGGGGATGGACGTGCCGGTTGCGCTCGGCGTTGGCAGTGCTTTTCTGGCAAGCATGTGGGCGACACTGGTGAACGGCCCGGAAGTCTATTTCGATTCGGTGACGATGTTCGTTTTTTTCCTGTTGGGCGGACGTTACCTTGAAATGCTCGCCAGGGCGAAGGCTGTGCGCGGAATTGAGGAACTAGGCAAGATTTTGCCCGCATTCACGGAACGGTTGCCGCGCTGGCCCCTTCCTGACGGCGAGCAGGTGCCGGTTTCGCAACTCGTGCCGGGGGATTATGTGCGGGTGCGTCCAGGCGGAGTGATTCCGGCCGATGGAACCGTGATCGACGGTGTGAGCGAAATCAACGAAGCCCTGCTGACCGGCGAGAGCCGCCCCGTACCCAAGAAGGCGGAATCGAAGCTTACCGGCGGCAGTATCAATATTTCCAGCCCGCTCGTAATGCGGATCGAGCAGGTGGGGGACAGTACCCGGCTGGCGGCGATTCGCCGCCTGATGGAGCGGGCGTCAACCGAGAAACCGAAACTGGCGGCTCTTTCCGATCGCTGGGCAACGGTTTTCGTTGTAGTCCTGCTTGCGTTGGCGGCGACGACGGGGGTCGGCTGGTATTTCACTGATCCGGCGCGGGCTTTGTGGGTGTTCGTGTCCGTGCTGGTGGTGGCGTGCCCTTGCGCCCTATCGTTGGCTACTCCCGCCGCGCTCACGGTGGCAACCGACGCCTTGGCGCGCATGGGCGTGCTGGTTACGCGCGGGCATGCCATCGAGACCTTGGCGAGAGCCAATCATTACGTATTCGACAAAACCGGTACGCTGACGACGGGGCGGCTGCGGCTGGAGGAGACGCTGCCCCTCGGCGCGATGGACGTCGGAACTTTGCATGCACTTTCCAGCGCGCTGGAACAAGGCTCCGAGCATCCCGTAGCGGCTGCCTTGCGCGAAGCGGCAACCGGAAATCCGCCGGTTGCGGTTAGCGATGTCACGGCAGTGACGGGGCATGGGATGGCCGGGCGTTACGGCGGAGGGGCGGTATGGATTGGCCGCCCGGATTTCGTTGCCGCGCGCGCGAGTCTGTCCATGCCGGACGGATCCACCGAAATGGAAGCGAAAACGGGGACGGTCATCGCGCTTGCCGATGAACATGGATGGCTGGGGCTTTTCCGTTTTGCAGACGCCTTGCGGCCGGCTGCGGCGGATATGGTTCGGCAACTTACGGCGTCGAGAATCCCGGTGACGGTTCTTTCGGGTGACGCATCGGCGACAGTGGCGGCAGTTGGGCGCCAACTGGGAATCATCGATGTGCATGGCGCAATGACGCCGCAGGACAAGCAGGCATTCATCACCCGCCTGCAAGAAGATCCGGTCAAGGTAGTGGCGATGGTCGGCGATGGCGTAAACGATGCGCCGGTGCTGGCGCAGGCACATATTTCGGTGGCGATGGGCAGCGGAACCGACCTCGCCCGCAACCAGGCCGACATCGTGCTGCTCGGCGAGAATTTCACTAATCTCTGTGACGGGGCTGGCTGGGCCCGGAAAACCTTGTGGGTCATCCGGCAAAACCTGTGCTGGGCGGCTGCATACAACCTTTCCATTGTACCATTGGCAATGATGGGGCGGGTGACGCCACTGATAGCGGGCGTCGGCATGGCCGGCAGTTCGCTGCTGGTAGTTCTCAACGCACTACGGCTGCAACGGCAGCGCCGGGGCAAGGAGTAGGGGAGTAAGGCAAAATGGAAGAAAGTCTTTACCTGTTGATTCCGATCTCGGTGCTACTGGTTTTCATCATTGGTGCGATGTTCTGGTGGGCGTTGCGCTCCGGACAATACGACGATCTTGAAGGCCCTGCGTATCGTATCCTGTTCGACGACCGGGACGAGCCGGAACGCAGGCAAGAAGAGGGCGCCGGGACGGCAGAGGAAAAATGATCTTCAAAAATCGTGATGGAACTGTGACTGAATTTACAGGAAGAGCGAGGTAAACAAGCTATTTGATTGACCTGCGTCAAAGGAACGTGGTAGGGGTAGGGCATACACTACTTGCTGTTCCATCCAGGATGTCGGATTGTGTCTCATGTTTTGGTATCCGGCTGGCTCAAATGTTTTGTCTCTCTGTTGGGGTTGGGGGTGCGTGTATGCGCACCCTTTTTTTCGCTTGAACTTTGCCTTTTTCCGTCGTTTGACCAGTACGTAAATAGGACTAAAACCCGGTAATTTTCGGTGAGGTGTTCATACGTGCGCCAAAGTGCAATAATGCACACTTCTGCGATTTGATCTGTATCAAATTGTAGATTCAACCTGAAGGTATTCTTCAGCCGACGAGAACGGTGTATTACTGTTCCCGTATTTGGTGATGGTATCGAAAAAGCTTTTTAACCAAGAGGTGACTCACATGCAATCGCAAACGACTTATAACTACAAAGTCGTGCGCCAGTTTGCCATCATGACGGTGGTATGGGGCATAGTGGGCATGCTAGTCGGCGTAATCGTCGCGGCACAGCTCATATGGCCTCAACTGAACCTGCACGAAATCTTGCAGTACGGCAGACTACGTCCGTTACACACTAATGCGGTAATTTTCGCATTCGGTGGCTGTGCCCTGTTCGCGACGTCGTTTTATTCTGTGCAGCGAACCTGTCATACGCCACTGTTCGCTCCAGGATTGGCAAGCTTTATCTTCTGGGGCTGGCAGTTGATCATTGTCCTGGCTGCTGTTTCCCTTCCTCTTGGTATCACGACCGGCAAGGAATACGCCGAGCTTGAGTGGCCAATTGACATCCTGATCGCCGTGGTCTGGGTAGCTTACGCGATCGTGTTCTTCGGTACGATCGCGATCCGCAAGGTGTCCCACATCTATGTGTCGAACTGGTTCTACGCGGCCTTCATTCTCGCTGTGGCCATCCTGCACATCACCAATAGTGCCGAGATCCCGGTTTCCCTGTTCAAGTCCTACTCGGCTTACGCCGGCGTGCAGGACGCGATGATACAGTGGTGGTACGGCCACAACGCGGTGGGCTTCTTCCTGACCGCAGGCTTCCTGGCCATGATGTACTACTTCGTGCCGAAGCAGGCTGACCGTCCGGTCTATTCGTACCGTCTGTCGGTCGTACACTTCTGGGCGCTGATCTTCACGTACATGTGGGCGGGCCCGCACCACCTGCACTACACTGCGCTGCCTGACTGGGCGCAATCAGTCGGTATGTTGTTCTCACTGATTCTGCTGGCTCCGTCCTGGGGTGGCATGATCAACGGTATCATGACCCTGTCGGGAGCCTGGCATAAGCTGCGCACCGACCCGATCCTGAAGTTCCTTGTCACCTCACTGTCGTTCTACGGCATGTCGACCTTCGAAGGCCCGATGATGTCGGTGAAGAGCGTAAACGCCCTTTCGCACTACACCGACTGGACAATCGGCCACGTACACTCCGGTGCGTTGGGTTGGGTGGCGATGATTTCGATCGGCGCGGTTTATTACCTGCTGCCGCGTCTCTACGGCAAAACCGAGATGTACAGCACCAAGCTCATTAACACCCATTTCTGGATTGCGACCATCGGTATCGTGCTTTACGTTGCCTCAATGTGGATTGCTGGCGTGATGGAAGGCTTGATGTGGCGCTCGACCAATCCGGACGGAACCTTGGCCTACACGTTTATTGAGAGCGTCAAGGCGAAATTCCCGTTCTACATTATTCGCCTCATGGGCGGTGCACTCTTCCTCTCTGGTATGTTGATTATGTTCTTCAACATGATCAAGACCATCGCAGGTGAGAAAGCCTATGATGCACCGGTGGTGGCTCCTGCCGCCGCTCACGCTTAAGCGGAGGAAATGACATGGCTCAATCAAAACATGATGCGATCGAGCGCAATATATTTCTGCTGATCGTCCTTTCGCTGCTTACCGTAAGCGTGGGGGGTCTCGTGGAAATCGTGCCGCTGTTCTTCCAGACATCGACGACGACAGCAGTCGATGACAGGGGGAACGCGATCGACGTGAAACCATACAGCGCGCTCCGTCTGGCTGGCCGCGACGTCTACATTCGGGAAGGCTGCTACAACTGCCACTCGCAGATGATTCGTCCGTTCCGGGCCGAAACCGAACGCTACGGGCCGTTCTCCGTAGCGGGCGAGTACATTTACGACCACCCCTTCCAATGGGGATCCAAGCGCACCGGGCCGGATTTGGCGCGCGTAGGCGGTCGTTACTCGGATAGCTGGCAACGTCAGCACCTGCTTGACCCGCGCAGCGTTGTGCCCGAATCGAACATGCCGGCGTTCTTCTGGCTTGACCGTCCGCTCGTAATGCCCGATATCGGAACCCGTATGGAGAGGCTGCGTTTAGTCGGTGTGCCTTACACTGACGACGAAATAGTCAATGCGCCAGCGGCGATTGCCGGCAAGACCGAGCTTGAAGCCCTGATTGCCTATCTTCAAGAACTGGGCAAAGCGCGTAGCGTCGCGCAATAAAGTGGAGGTTGCGCCGCGATGGAAGTTGTGAGAATCGTTGTCATGGTAGTGTGTCTGGTATGTTTCCTGTGTCTTTGTTTCTGGGCATACAGCAAGAACGCCAAGGCAGGGTTCGACGAAGCGGCGCAATTACCTCTGACGGATGATCTACCGGCGAGTCCGGATGATAGGAAGGAATGACAAATGGCTGACTTTATCAGCGGTTTCTGGGACTTGTACGTGGCGGGCTTCATTGTGTTTGGCTTGCTGCTCTGTCTCATCCTGATGGTTGCGAACATGACGTCGCAAGAATCGGGCGCTCCTCAGTTGCAGGGGCATGTGTGGGATGAAACCCTTAGGGAATACAACAACCCGCTGCCGCGGTGGTGGTTGATCCTGTTCGTGGGAACAGTCCTTTTCGCAATCATTTATCTCGTGGTCTACCCTGGTTTCGGTAGCAGGAACAGTACTGCTCCTTATAAAAACGATACCGGGTTGCGTATGGAGTATGCCGAAGAAATGCGGCAGGCCAAAACGGTGTATAGCCTGGAGAAATATGCCGGGAATCAGAACTTGGCTGCCCTGGCGGCTGACAAGGATGCAATGGCGACGGGACAACGCCTGTTCCTGACCTATTGCACGCAGTGTCATGGTTCGTCGGGTAAGGGTTCCAGGGGTTATCCGAATCTGACCGACAGTGATTGGCTGTATGGCGGCGATCCGGAAACCATCAAGGCTTCCATTGCAGACGGCCGGGCTGGGGTGATGACCCCCTTTGAAGGTACGCTCAATAAAGAACAGATTGAGGATGTGGCCAACTACGTGCTTACTCTTTCGGGTAGTAAAGAGAAAGCGGATCCCGCCCGTGCAGCGCGTGGCAAGCCTATCTTCGAGAATCCTGGCAACTGCGCTCTGTGTCATGGAGTGGACGGGAAAGGTGCCCTCGCGATGGCGACAGAAATGGGCAGCCCTGGCTTGGCCGGGTTGGGTGGCCCCAATCTGACCGACGATACTTGGCTGTATGACGACAAGCTGGAGACCATCATCGAAGGGATTACGCATGGCCGTAACAACGCCATGCCAACCTGGAAGCATTTCCTGGACGATGCCAAGCTGAACCTTCTGGCTGCCTATGTGTATAGCCTGAGCACGAAGTAAGCAACATTCAAAGCACCCTGTGGGGAGGAATATGCTCACAGGGTGCTCTTCGCGTATCACTGGACTTTTTGGCATTTCATGAGTTTTTTCTATGAGTGATCCTGGTCTCGATACCCGTTCTTCAGAGGACTCGGCTACGGACGCTCTGGCGCCGCCTCCTTCTTCCACTGCGAATGAAAGTGGGGAAGGGAGCATGTTGTACGCGGCTCACAAAAAAATCTATGTACGCTCGACCAGCGGCCTGTTTGTCAGGTGGCGCTGGATACTGGTGTGGCTGACCCAGGTCATTTTTTTCGGGTTGCCCTGGCTGACCTGGAATGGTCGTCAGGCCGTGCTGCTGCATCTGGTCGAACGCAAGTTTTATATTTTCGGCTGGGTGTTCTGGCCGCAGGATGTGCTGTTCCTATCCGTATTGCTGATTATTTCGGCGTACTCGTTATTCTTTTTTACTGCGATTGCAGGGCGCTTGTGGTGTGGTTATGCCTGCCCGCAGACCGTTTATACAGAAATATTCCAGTGGATCGAAGAGAAGATCGAAGGCGACCATACCGTACGTGCGAAACTCGACAAAGCACCGATGGGCGGGCGTAAATTTGGGATAAAGCTGTTTAAATATGTGATTTGGGTGATTTTTGCGCTATGGACGGGTTTTACGTTCGTTGCCTATTTTTCGCCGGTGAAAGAGCTGTTGGCATCTATTCCGGTTTTCGGGTTTGGGCCTTGGGAAAAATTCTGGATATTTTTCTACGCTACTTTTACTTTTGTGTTCGCGGGCAGCCTGCGCGAGCAGGTATGCAAGTACATGTGCCCCTATGCGCGTTTCCAGTCGGTCATGTTCGACATGGATACGCTGATGGTGACTTACGATGAAGCGCGTGGTGAGCCGCGCGGCTTTCGGCGTAGGGGGGAAGACCCGACCACCAGGGGTGACTGCATCGATTGCGGGATTTGCATCCAGGTATGCCCGACTGGCGTCGATATCCGGAAAGGCTTGCAGTATGAATGTATCGGTTGCGGGGCCTGTATCGATGCCTGTGACCTGATCATGGATAAGCTCAACGTGCCGCACGGGTTGGTGCGTTACACAACCGAGAATGCCCTCAAGCGGGGCTGGGGGGCATCGGAGATTGCCCGTCATATTATGCGGCCACGTACCATGATTTACGGGACGATATTACTCGGGATCATTTCGGCTTTTATATGGGGGTTGGTCACAAGGATACCGTTGCGGGTCGATGTCATCCGTGACCGGACTCCGACCGGGCGGATAGTTAGCGGCGGGATGGTCGAAAACGATTACATGCTCAAGCTCATGAACATGACCGAGAAAGAACGGACTTTCGTTATTACTGTGGACGGCCTGGAAGGGGTGCGCATCGCGAGCGATAAACGGCAGGTCACAGTCGATCCGGCGAATAATCACGAAGAGATCCTGGTGGTGCAAGCTCCCGATGGCGCTGGTCAACCGGGTTCAAACCGGATTTACTTCGAGGTCGTTTCCACGGATGATCCTAACGTGAGGCGGCGCGAAAAAGCGGCTTTCCTGTATCCCAAATGAAGAATGAGGAGCGTATGGCGGTAGATTCTCAAACGCTGGATAACCAGCCCTGGTACAAACAAGGCTGGCCGTGGTTTCTGTTCGGGTTGCCCGCAGTTTCTGTGGTAGTAGGCATCAGCCTGTTTGTTATTGCTAACACCTGGAATGTGGATAGCCTCGTAACCGATGACTATTACAAGGAAGGCAAAGGGGTCACGATACTCGTCGATAGGCAGATGCATGCGCAAAACCTGGGGATGTCGGCACAGGCGACACTGCGGGAGGGGTCAATAAGCATTAAATTGTCCGCCGCGCAGGAAAAAGATTTACCTGCGGTGCTGCATTTGGCGATCGTCCATCCCACCCAAGATAGGTTTGATCAGCATATATTGTTGCAAAGAGAGGGAGATGGTGTGTATTCAGGGCCGGTCAGGCCCTTGGAAGCCACTCGCTGGCTATTTCAATTGGAAGACGAGTCCCGTGCATGGCGCATGACTGGGAACGCCAGCGTTCCGACGGAAACGGAGGTTTCTATCGAACCGTTTCAATCGGGTAGTATTAATCAGGCCAAATCAATCAGGCCGTCCGATTCGTAGTTTATTGAAGGAGGTGTTCTATCATGAGTGTTTTTCTGGACATGTTCACAAGCCTGATTGGGCTGCTCAGTCTCTTTACCATTGCTTTCTGTGTTGTCTTGGGTGTTTTCTTTCTGCGGTATTTTTCGAACCGTATGGATGAGGATGAGCGCAACGCGTCCAAGCAGCAGCGGTGAACAAAGCGGCAAAGCCTGGTTTGGGTGGGTGCCTTCAACTGATTCGGTTTGAAACCCCACCCTTCAAGGCGGAAAGCCGGATCCTGGCCTGACAGCCGGGGTTTCGGCAATTTTTTGGAAGGGGCGCAAACCCCTTCCAAAAGTTTGTCAAATTGGCCTGAAGGCCGGTTCTGAATAGCTGCTGTTGCGGGAGAGACACAAATTTAGCGGTAAACGAGTACCGGTGTTTTGCTGTGGGTCAACACCCTTTGCGTCTCGCTGCCCAAAAGCAATCCGGCAATGCCGCGACGACCATGTGAAGCCATGAAAATAAGGTCGCAGCTATGACGATCTGCTGCGGCGATGATAGCTTCATAGGGCGTTTCACTGATCTGCGAGTCCGTATCGGCGGGGACATTTGCGGCTTCGGCCTGCGCCTTGGCGCGATCCAGGATGCGCTGGGCTTCCTGTTCTGCGGCCTGGGCAAATTGTTCCGGGGTTGTCGGGTCGATCAAGGCACCTTCGCCGTAGATAGGCATCGGAAAATCAGGCTGCGAATAGAAAAAAATCAACCGTGCGCCGATTTCCCTGGCAAAGGCAATGGAATGGGTCACAGCGGTGTCGGAGAGCGGTGATCCGTCTGTCGGTACAAGAACTTGTTTGAACATTGTTTGCCTCCCTCTCTTGGTTGTGACACTGATTATAGTGATAGTTAATTAGTGATAGTTATTTCCGTTTTTGCGCTTGAATCAATGCCCGGCAAATTGAACGCCCCGAGGAAATAGGTCACGGGCAGGTGGTCACCTGGTGGCGATTTCCACAAGGTGATGGCTTTATCATGACAAGATGCCATACGCGCAAAGATGCGCGTCATTCGATCAGGATTTGGCGTTGGGTGTTGAAACGGGGAGACAGACATGGCGAAAGGAAGTGTGGCTGGAACAGGGCGACAGGCGCGTGGCGGGGGCACGCAACCGCGCCATCCAGGGATATTTGATTTCGATCCTAAACGGGTGATTGAAAAAAATATGCACGCCCTGCATGATGGGGTTGAGGCAAGCGTCGATCCGTTGGGCATAAGCACGCCCATCGTGCATGCGCAGTTGGCCTGGCTGACCCATCCACAGGAGCTTATGCAGCGTTTTGCCAGCCTTTCTACCGATTTGTGGAACTTGCAGATCCACACGTTGCACCGGATGTTTGGGCTTGTCAGCGATGACCCCATCATTCCACACCCAGACGATCTCCGTTTTTCCGATCCCATATGGACGGAATCTGCTTCGTGGGATTTGGTCAAGGAATGGTATCTGGCCTTTACCCACAATATGCAGGATATGCTGTATGACACACCAGGGCTGAGCGGGAAGGAGAGGCGGCGAGCCGCGTTCTGGTGGCGCAAGTGGCTTAATGCGGTGGCGCCTACCAACTTCCTTTTCACGAACCCTATCGCCATCAGCAAGATGATGGATACCGGTGGGGAGAGCCTCTACAAGGGATTCCAGAATTTCCTTGCCGATATGCGTGCGGGCATGGTGCGCATGACGGATCCTAACGATTTTCGCGTAGGGGAAAACCTTGCAACGACGCCGGGAGCGGTGATTTTCCGTAACCGCCTGCTCGAAGTCATTCATTACGCGCCGACCCAACCCAAGGTTTATGCAGAGCCGGTGGTGATCATTACGCCATGGATCAACAAGTTCTACATTCTCGATCTCGTGCCGAAGAAGAGCATGGTTTGTTATCTGCTCGATCAGGGGTTGGATGTGTTCATCACGAGTTGGAAGAATCCCGACGCGTCGATGCACGATTGTTCCTTCGATGATTATCTGACTGAGGGGATACAGGCCATCGTCGATGTGGCGCGCAAGTTTACCGGTGCGGACAAGGTTCACGCGGCAGGGTATTGCATCGGGGGAACCGCACTTTCAATCTACATGGCCTGGGCTAACAAGCACTATGGCAAGGACGCGGTTCCGGTGGTTGACTGGACGCTCTTCACGACCCTGGTCGATTTCCGCAAGCCGGGCGACATCGAGGTTTTCATCGATGAGGCCAGTATCCGCTACATGACTAAAAATATGGCCAAAAAAGGTTTTCTCGAAGGCAATCAGATGGCTTCGGCCTTCAGGCTGTTACGTTCTAACAGCCTGATTTGGACGTATGTCGTGCATGGCTGGTTGTATGGCGAAACACCCGCACCGTTCGATGTGCTGTACTGGAACATGGATGTTACGCGTATGCCATATAAAATGCATTCATGGTACTTGCGGGAGTTATACCTGCATAACCGGCTGATTCACGCCAATGCGTTGAAGGTGGCAGGGGAGTCGATCGGCCTGGAGCGCATTGTTCAACCCCTGTATGCGGTTTCCGCCATCGACGACCATATCGCGCCGTGGAACCAGACCTTCCGCATCAACAATTTCGCCGTTGGCCCGAAACGTTTCGTTCTGTCGAGTTCCGGACACATCCTTGCCATCATCAACCCGGTGGTGACCCCGCCTAAGCGTCATTTCTGGGTCAATGATGTACTGGATCGTTCCGAGACAGCCGAGTATTGGAAAACGCATGCGAAGGCTACTGAAGGAAGTTGGTGGCCGGACTGGATAGATTGGCTCAAGCCGCGTCTCGGAGAACTGGTGGACGCAAGGCCCGTGGACAACAAGCAATTTCCGCAGCTTGCGCCCGCGCCGGGCACTTATGTGCTCGAACCGTGAGGCGGTAGAAACCAACCTGCCCGCAGCGACTTGGCGTGTGGTGCGCCCATGATCCAACGGGGCGATTGCCATCGCCCCCTACAGTCAGCGCATACTGGCTTGATGCAGAATCAGTTTTCTGAGTCCGTCGCTTTTGAGTATACGAATGTGTTTTTGTTGCACGAAAATCAGTCCTTCTTCCTGGAAGTGGGAAAAAGCACGTGAGACGGTTTCCAGCTTGAGTCCCAGATAGGAGCCGATTTCCTCGCGGGTCATGCGCAGGTAAAACTCTGTCGCAGAGAAGCCGCGCGCAGCGAAGCGCTGTGACATGTTGAGCAGGAAAGCCGCCAGCCGTTCCTCGGCACGCATCGAGCCAAGCAGCATCATTACACCGTGGTCGCGCACAATTTCGCGGCTCATGACTTTATGGAACTGATGTTGAAGCCCCTCGATGACTCGGGCGAGTTCTTCGAGTTTCGTATAGGAGATCACGCAGACTTCGCTGTCTTCGAGCGCAATGGCGTTACAGGTGTGTACTTCAGTACCGATGCCGTCGAGGCCGAGGATTTCGCCGGTCATCTGAAATCCTGTAACCTGCTCGCGCCCGTCTTCAAGCAGGACATCCGTCTTGAACGAGCCGGTACGGATGGCGTAGATAGCCTCGAACGAGTCGTTGGTGCGGTAGAGTGGTTGCTGGCGTTTGATTTTGCGCTGCATGCAAACCAATTCGTCAAGCCGGGGGATGTCTGAATTGTTTATCCCAAAGGGAATGCATAATTCAAAAAGATTGCATTGGGAACAGGTTTTTCTCAGTCCAGGGAGCGTGATGGGCACTGTTGCCTTCATTTATTTACGTTTGATTGTTTTCGTTACAGGAGTGATTGATTTACATCAACCTCACAATGATAACTTTCTGCCATCTTTAGAGAAAATCTTCAAGTAAGCATCCATGACCAGTCAACACGAACTTGTTTTTGACCCCGAGCTGATCCGCCGGTTCGATATTAACGGACCTCGCTACACGTCTTACCCTACGGCAGACCGTTTTGTTGAAGCTTTCGACGCACATACATTGTCTGCGTGGCTTGGCAAACGGGTGATTGGGGGAACGAGTAAGCCGCTCTCATTATACTTCCACATCCCGTTCTGTAACACGGTCTGTTACTACTGCGCCTGTAACAAAATCATCACCAAGGATCATGGCCTGTCCGCGAAGTACCTGGATTACCTGGATCGTGAGATAGAACTCCAGGTCAACTCGCTGGGCGGGTCGCGTCAGGTGACGCAGCTTCACTTGGGGGGCGGGACGCCAACTTTTCTTTCTCACGATGAACTGCGTCAGTTGATCGTATTGGTGTACAGGTATTTTGAAGTCGTGCCCAATGGCGAATATTCCATCGAAGTCGACCCCCGTAAGGTTGATTTAGATACTGTCATCCTGCTTGCCATACTGGGTTTCAACCGCATGAGCATCGGGGTGCAGGACTTTGCCGAAGATGTACAGATTGCCACCAACCGCGTGCAAAGCTTCGAGGAAACCCAGCATGTGATGGAAGCGGCGCGAACCACAGGCTTCAACTCGGTCAGCATAGACTTGATCTATGGCCTGCCCAAACAGAGCGTCTCAAGCTTCGACCGTACCCTTGAGCAGGTACTCGAACTGTCGCCTGATCGGATTTCGCTTTACAACTATGCGCATCTGCCCGGGCTCTTCATGCCGCAGAGGCGCATCGTGGAGAGCGAGTTGCCGACGGCGGATGTCAAGCTGCAAATCCTGCAACTGGCGATTCGCCGCCTGACGGAAGCCAATTACGTCTACATCGGCATGGATCACTTCGCCAAACCGGATGATGAACTGGCCGTGGCGCAGCGGCAGGGGCGGCTGCACCGTAATTTTCAGGGCTACTCGACCCAGGCCGAGTGCGACATGCTGGCTTTCGGGGTGTCTTCCATCGCCAAGATTGGTCCCGTGTATGCGCAAAACCATAAAACGCTCGAAACGTATTACGACGCGCTTGACCGCAATGAATTGCCCGTGCTGCGCGGCATTGAATTGACTGCTGACGACCTGCTGCGGCGCTCGATCATCCAGGCGTTGATGTGCCATTTCTCGCTTTCCATCGAGTCGATCCAGATCGCGCACTTCATTGATTTCAAGGAATATTTCGTGGAAGAACTGGCCGACCTCAAGGAAATGGAAGCCGCTGGGCTGGTCAAGGTGGAGGACGATTGGATCAATGTGCTGCCAGCAGGGCGGCTGCTGGTGCGTGCGATTGCGATGGTGTTCGACCGCTACCTCCGCGTGGATCGCGAGAGCAGACGGTATTCCCGCGTGATCTGACTTGCTGGGGCTTGCGGGCTGGAGCTTGCTTAAGCGCCTACGCTTGGAACCTTCTTTACCCTCTCCCGCAAGCGGGCGATGGGGTGGTAAAAATGTTAGTGTCTCTGATGAGCACTATCGAGCTTTCTTAATATAATCAGTAGCTTACTTGTTTTATTGCTTCCCTGTGCGTAACGTTGGCAACCGTAGCGCGGTATTTACTACGGCAAATTTACGGCAATTTTACAAACAGGTGAATACAATGGCATCTTTTCGCAAACGCGGTGATAAATGGGAAG
>WREK01000003.1 GCA_009779355.1 Betaproteobacteria bacterium
CATCACCCTCACGAAAGCCTTGGAAACCGTGACGGTCAACCCGGCGAAGGCCGTGGGGCTTGACGATAGGGGCGAACTTACGCCGGGCAAGCGGGCGGATGCCGTGCAGGTGAGGCTGGCGGATGGTATTCCTGTCGTGCGTGCCGTCTGGCGGGCTGGCCGACGGGTTTTATAGGTTGGGGTGAGCGTGCGAACCCCAACGTTGCCGCCGCTCCCTTGCCCCTGCACGTTGGGGTTTGTTTCGCGCACCTCACCGTCTCCGTCATTTGTTTGCTTCGGGACGCTGGGGTTTGCTACGCGCACCCCAGCCTATGCGATCTTCGTGGTTTGACCGACGGGGGGGGCGAGGAGTGAATGCACGATATGCCGTGTATTTCGTCCCTGAGCCGGAAACAGCGCTGGCAAAACTGGGGTCGGCGCTGCTTGGGCGGGACAGCGAAGCGGGTCATCCCGTGCCTCAGCCGCGTTTTCCCGGTTTCCCGGAAGAAAAACTGCGTGCCCTGACGGTGGATGCGCGGCGCTACGGGCTGCATGCCACGCTGAAAGCGCCGTTTTTTCTAAAACAAGGAATGACGGAACGCGACCTGCTGTTTTTTGCCGACAAATTTGTCATGGGCCGGCAGCCTATCGTGCTGCCGGGGCTGGCCGTAAAGCGCATCGGCTCTTTCTTCGCGCTGGTTCCATCCGGGGAAACCCCGGAAGGGCAGGAAGCCATACAGCGTATCAATGCCCTTGCGGCGGATGCCGTTTCCTTTTTCGACCCGTTCCGGGCTGCTCCGTCGGAACAGGAAATCGCGCGCCGACATCCGGAAAATCTCAGTGCGCGTCAAAGGGCACTACTGATTGAATGGGGCTACCCTTACGTCTTTGACGAATATCGCTTTCACATTACCCTTACCGACAGGTTGCGCGAAGGCGCGGAAACGCGACCCCTGGAAGAAAGCCTGCGCACGCATTTTGGGCAGGTATGCAATGAAAGAGTGTCGGTTTCCAGCATATGTTTCTACAAGCAAAGCCTGCGTGATACTGGCTGTGAATTCATGCTCTTGAAAAGGCTTCATTTCCAAAAAACCTGATTGCTTACTGTTGTGTTTGTCAGTCCCAATGGGCACAGGCCCTTACAGCATATAGCTTGTTGACATAAGTTTTAGGCAATTTACCTATATCAAGGCTCGGCGTTGACCATGGATATGTTCAAGCCATGATTGCCAAGTGTGCGATGTACCCAGAGCGTGTCTGACCGCTTGCGCGCGCGTGTTCATCAAGCCGTGCCAACACGCGACGAGGAAGAGTGATATTCACTCGCTCTACGCGGTCATCCAGCATGGCCGGGTCGATTTCGGCTATTGCCCATATCCAGCCAGCAAATTCCTGATCCTGGCGTAGTGTCTCGATCTGGGATGGTGCGGGAATACTCTCGCCTTTCTCCAGCGCGGTTTCTATCCACAAGGAAATGGCTTCCTTCGCGTTTTCAATGGCTTCATCCACGCCATTATCAGCAGCTGAAAAACATCCCGGCAAGTCAGGAACGACCACGCCAAAGCTGTGCGTTTCGTCGCCTGGTTCGATTGCAATGGGGTATCTCATGGCGTTTGCTCCTCTATTCCAGCTTGCTTCATCAACTTCCTCAGCAGCCCCATACCTAAGTCCTTGCGTGGATGGGGGACACTGATATGCCCAGGGCGTTCCCCATGCCGAAAAACATGGTGCGATCCACGAGTGTTGATGAGCTTCCAGTCTGCCTGTTTAAGAAGTTTGATGAGTTCAGCACTTTTCATGGTGTGTATTATACACACTTTACCGCACATGGCGGTACGTAAAAGCACAACCCGGAATTCCCTTTGTTTCAACTGTTTGCTGAGCTTCGGGGCATCTGAAAATGTGCGCCCACTATAGAAATTATTTCATAACATAAAGAAATAATTTCGATGACATGGTATCCTCTCCACCTTGACAAGCAGCCGAAACTTTGCCGTACCTGTTCAGCACAGTCTGGCGAGCAGAACAGATATGACAATTTGTCAGTTTGATGACGATGCTGTTCTGTCAACTTGACAGGTATCTGTCATTTCGTTTTTTTGTGATTGCCTCAAACAATTGATTTTTAACGAATTTCCAGAAACACAAACATGGCAGGCATTTTGCTTAACATGGCAAGCATCAAAAAACAACAGACAACACCATGATCAATCGATGGTTTCTCGTTTTTTGCCTGCCGGTCGCCGCAGGCAGTGCGGTGGGTCAGACCGTCGGCTTTGTAGCAGGTTTGCACCCGGATTGGCGGCCTGATGAGGCTGTGCAACTGGCGCAATCCACCCTGGCTCCGGAGCAGCTTGAGCGGGCGCTGCATGGCATTGATCGCCCTGTGTCGGGCAACGTCGAATTGATCGCGGCCACCGGCAGATGGTGGGTACCGTTGCGCAGGCCGGGAATGACCCCTCCCTACGACCTGCGCGGCTGGCACAGCCATTCGGCTGATACTGCCGTGACCGGCTCCACCGCGCCGCTGTCGCGCTGATTGCCATGCCGATGCGTCAGAGCCTGTTTTTAGGTCGCGCCGTTACCTTCGCGGCAAGCGATTTTCCCGGATTGTTGGGATCTGCAAGCGCAGATGTCCGCGATGCTGCTGAAAAGCAGAAAGGGGCCAACTGCCCCAATTGTTGTTTTGTTCCCAAAAAAGGAGGAATCCATGAAGTCTGTTCGTAAAGTTCTCGGTCTGTCGGTGATGGTTGCCGCGCTTGGCGTTGCTCTGCCAACCATGGCTCAACAACAAGGCATGTCCGGCCAGCAGGGTATGTCTGGACAGGAAGGTATGTCCGGACAACAGGGCATGTCGGGACAGGAAGGTATGTCCGGACAACAGGGCATGTCGGGACAGGAAGGCATGAGCGGCATGTCGGGACAGGAAGGCATGTCCGGACAGCAGGGCATGTCGGGACAGGAAGGTATGAGCGGCATGTCCGGACAGCAGGGTATGTCCGGCAATGAGAGCAAGAAAGCCAAGAAGTAAGAAAAGGCCGGACGCGCGCAAGAATCGTTCAGCCAGATGGCTGGACGGTTTTTGCGTAAACGTCGCCTCGTGGTGGCGCTGCCATTTCTAACAGCAATGAATCGGTCAGGAGCCAAGCCCAATGAATTTGCCATGGTTTAGGCTGTTGCACGTCGTGTCGGCGGGTGTGATCGCTACCCTGATCGCAATCGGCTGCGCAGACTCCACTTCACCGTCGGCGCCAGCAATGACGCTGGTCGGTGCATCCGCCGCATCTCCCGTCAGCTATCAGGCGGCCAAATACGACCCCATCCATTTCAAACCTGCAATCGAGCAGGCTACCGATCAGCAATGTCTGACCTGCCACGCCGAAGTGCTGAAGCCGTCGGTGCGCAAAGCTTCGCCGGCGGGCCTTGAAGCTTCCAACGTCAAGGCTTGGTACCAGCAGATATCTATTTACCAGGGTGAGCAGGAGACTTTTCACCGTCGGCATCTGGAGACGCCGCTGGCCAAGCAGATCATGAATCTGCGCTGCACCACCTGCCATCAGGGCAACGACCCCCGCGACAGGGCGCCCGGCAGCTCGGCTACCACGCAGCCCGACCTCACGCTACGCAAGACGGTGTCGCCGGAAACGACGTGCCTGAAATGTCACGGCCAGATGAATTGGCCCGTGATGGCAGGCCTTCCCGGGCCGTGGTCGCAGTCGAAAGAGATGTTCCAGAACAACTGCTTGGCATGTCATGTAGCCATCCGCACAAAGCGGCACCAGGTCACTTACCTCAACGCCAAGGCCATTGAGGAACTGGCCGCCAAACCCAATGGCGGGGACGTGTGCTACGGCTGCCACGGAGGGCGTGCCTGGTATCGGATCAACTACCCCTACCCCAGGCACGCCTGGCCGGACATGGTTCCCGATATTCCTGATTGGGCCAAGGATCGCCCGACCGAATCGGAGGCGCGCTTCCTCGCTACTATCACGAGCGAGGGAAAAACGAGCCAGGGAGAAGAAAAATGAAGAACCTTTGGCCTGAAGCGCTGTTCGGCGGATCGCCGGCGGCATACTTTTCCAGCGTCTATGACAGCCCCGACCGTGCCGATGGCTACCCACGGCGCGATTTTCTGAAGATTGTGGGTCTCGGCGCCGCAACACTGGTGGGCACGCTGGCAGGCGTCGGGAGCGTGTTCAAGCCCAAAGAAGCCCACGCCTTCGCGTATGAGCCTTATTTCACCGATGACCAACTCACCACTGTGGTGACTTCGTGCGCCCATAACTGCGGTTCGCGGCACGTGCTGGTAGCTCACAAAAAAGGCGACGTGATCGTGCGGCTGTCCACCGACAACGGCACATACCAGGCCGGCGGCAGCTACGGCAAGGACACGGAGGCCGAGCCTCAGTTGCGCGCCTGCCTGCGCGGGCGCAGCTACCGCGCCCGCCTGTATTCGCCCGAGCGGTTGCTGTACCCGATGAAGCGCGTCGGCGCACGCGGCGAGCACAGGTTCAAGCGTATCAGTTGGGATCAGGCGCTAGACGAAATCGCCAGCAAGATGATCCAACTCAAGAAGGATTACGGGCCTACCGCACTGCTGGATCAGTCCTACGCCGGCGCCAGCTACGGCGTGCTGCACAAGAGTGACCAGATCGAAGGGCTGCTGGGGCGCTTTCTGGGCATGTTCGGCTGCCGCACCAATTCCTGGTCGGTGCCGTCGTACCAGGCCACCACGTTCTCCAGTCGCATGACCTTCGGCACCATCCAGGACGGCAACGAGGACGACACCTTCGCGCACAGCAAGCTGATCATCATGTGGGGCTGGAACCCGGCCTACACTTTTCACGGCGGCAACACGTTCTATTACATGCGCCTCGCAAAACAGCGCGGCTGCAAGTTTGTGCTGGTGGATCCGCAATATACCGACTCGGCTGCCGTGTACGACGCTTGGTGGATTCCCATCAAGCCTAATACCGACGCCGCCATGATGGCCGCGATGGCGCACCATATTTTCACCAACGGCTTGCAGGATCAGAGGTTCATCGACAGATTCGTGCTGGGTATGGATGCGGGCACCCTGCCCAAGGAGCATGCGGACAAAGAAAACTTCAAGGACTACATCCTTGGCATGTACGACGATACGCCCAAGACGCCGGAATGGGCCGAAAAGATCTGCGGCGTCAAGGCCGACGACATCCGCAAGCTGGCCGACCTGTACGCCAAAACAAAGCCGGCGGCACTAAAGGCGTCCTGGGCGCCGGGCCGTGCCAGCTATGGCGAGCAGTACAACCGCATGGCCGCCGCTTTGCAGGCCATGACCGGCAACATCGGCATCCTGGGCGGCTGCGCCGAAGGCGTGGGAAAGGCATGGCACAGCGAAAGCGTGGCCTACCCTTACGACGCAAACGCCAACCTGTGGTGGGGGTCGATCAAGTCCGACCGCTGGGCGCACTGCGTACTCAACTATCCCAACATCACGCGGCAGGAACTGGGCCTGTGGCCGCGCCAGGACGATCTTGATGGACTGATTCCCAACATCAAGGGCATCTTCTGGCAGGGCAGCGATTGGTTCAACCAACTCACCAACATCAACAAGGAAATTCAGGCCATCGAGAAGCTCGAACTGGTGGTGTGTATGGACTCCACCATCACACCCTCAGGCATCTGGGCCGACTACCTGCTGCCGATCGCCACCCATTTTGAACGCCACGACGTAGCCCTGCCCTGGTACAAAGGCCACTACTACATCCACCGGCCCAAGGTGATTGAGCCACTGGGCGAGAGCAAGACAGATTTCCAGGTCTTTACCGAGTTGTGTTACCGGCTGGAAGCGCTCGACCCTGACCTGAAGGATCTGGGCAAACGCTACAACCCGCGCGCTGACCGCAGCTACTTCCAGAACCCTGATGCCGTGGACGAAGCCTATCTCCAGGCCTGGTGGGAAGGCAGTGTGCAGCGCCACCAGGGCGTAACCATGCCGTGGGAGGAGTTCAAGAAGCACGGCATCTATAAGTTCGTTTTCAAGGAGCCGCAAGTCGCCTTCCGCGAGCAGATCGCCCAGGGCAAACCGTTCGCGACGGCATCGGGCAAAATCGAAATTTTCTCGACCTACCTGGCGGGCATCACCGACTGGACCAAAACCCAGTTCGGATATGAAATTCCCTACATTCCCAAGTGGATCGAGCCTTTCGAGTCGCTCAACCATCCGATCGCCGAAAAATACCCGTTCCATCTGGTCAGCCCGCACCCGCGCTGGCGTACACACTCGATCTTCAACAACATTCCGTGGCTGCGGGAGACCTACACGCAAGAAGTCACCATCAACGCCAGCGACGCCAAAAAACTCGGCATTCTGACCGGCGACACGGTGGAGGTCTGGAACGACCGTGGCAAGTGCGTCGCCCCCGCCTACGTGACCGAACGGCTGATGCCGGACGTACTGGTGTTATTCGAGGGCGCGTGGATGGATCCGGATGAGAACGGCGTAGACCGCGCCGGTAACCCCGATTTTCTGACGCTGGACAACCCCAGCCCGGCAGGCGCGTTCGCCTATAACAACGCCATGGTGCAGATCAAAAAGACCAATCTGGTGCACCGGCCTGGTTGGGACGAACTATCGGTGGCCCGCTCGGCGGTATTCCGCCGAGACATGTAGGAGGCTTGAACATGGCTGAAAAACAGGTCACCACCAACAAGTTCGGCGTTGATGCCTCGGCGCGCGCGAAGTACGCGCAGGAGCACCGCGACACCACGACTTACGAACCGGTCAAGCCCAGGCAGCAATGGGGCTTCATCCACAACAACGTCGATTGCATCGGCTGCCGCGCCTGCGAGGTTGCCTGCAAGGACAAGAACGGCCTGCCACCGGGGCCGCGCTTGCGGCGGGTGATGTATGTCGAAGGCGGTACGTTCCCGGAAGTGTTCGCCTACAAGGTGAACATGTCGTGCAACCACTGTGCTGAGCCTGCCTGCCTGCCGAGTTGCCCGACCGGCGCGATCTGGAAGCGCGCCGACAACGGGGTAGTGGACATCGACTCTTCGCTGTGCATCGGCTGCCGCCGCTGCGAGGCCGCCTGCCCGTTCGGTGCGCCGCAGTACGATCCGATCGACAATGTCGTCAAAAAATGCAATATGTGTATCGACGAACTGGAAGCTGGACGTAAACCGTATTGCGTATCAGCCTGTATGATGCGGGTGCTCGACATCGGCCCCATCGACCAGTTGCGTGCCGGTATCTGGGATACCAAGGCCATGGTCAAAGGCAAAGACGTGCCTGTGCGCCAGGTTCAGCACATGGCCAATCCTGAATTGACCAACCCTTCGATCGTCTTCATTGCGCATCCCAAGGGGCGTATCGCATCGCCTGAAGTGCCCCATAGGAACAAGCCCTCGCCATGACATCCAGCGCACAGCCAGTCGATGCCAAAGACAGTTCGTCCCTGGCGGCGGAAGATCTGCGCACACTGGCTTGGCTGCATGTGGCTGAGCGCTCGCCACGGGTTCTGTCCGAGTTGCATACAAGCGGCTTTCCCGCCTCGCTGATGCTGGTTCCGCAAGACGATCCCTGGCTGTGTTGCATGGATCGTGCCTTGGCCACCCTGGCCGGCACACCGTGCGACGACGAAAGCGCCGAACTACCGGCATCCAGCGAGGACGATCTGGCGGCCGACTTTGCTGCCATTTACCTCACGCACGCGTTGCGCGCGTCGCCGTACGAATCGGTCTGGCGCGACGAAGACCACCTGATGCTGCAAGAGCCGACCTTTGCCGTGCGCGCGTTCTACCGCCGTCATGGCTTGCAGGCGACCGACTGGCGGCTGCGCGCCGACGACCATCTTGCCACCGAACTGGAGTTCGTTTCCCTGCTGCTGGAGCGCGGCGAACTCAAGGAAGCGGCGCACTTTCTCAATTCTCACCTGATGACGTGGTTGCCGTCGTTCGCCAGTCGGGTTGCTCAGCGCGCGGCCACACCGTTCTATGCCGCGCTGGCGGGTCTCACTCTGGTGGCCTGCGAGCATTGCCTTGCGCAGTTGCCGTCGGCCGCGGCGGACACCGGCCCGAATCTGCGTGACGGCGAAGGCTGAATTACTGGCCCTCCACGCTTGTAAGTTTGTATTCATCAAAAACAAACTCAGGTTTGAAACCTCCCCCTTTAGGGGGATAATCTCGCTTGGGAGAGGCGTAACCTCTTTCAAGCGCTTTTGTCGCCCGGTCACGGGCGTGAGTTGAAACATGATGGCACTGGAACATTTTTCCTGTAGCGAGCGTAGACTCATTGCTTGGAATTACGGGTCGCCTGCTGGTGCGGGCGCTGAATGGCTACAAACTCACAGGGGAAAAGCATGGCATCTGATGACGGCGTGCTGAGCGGGGCTAAACTGGAACAACTGATGGACTGCCTCGAAGCCGATCTTGATGAAGGCGACTCCGCCGAGGAAATTGACTTGCTGGCGCGGTTGCGTGCCCATCCATTGCACGCGGACTCAATGGAGTCCATCGACCGGCTGCATACGCTTTGGATGATTGCGGATGACCCGGCGGCGGCGCGGGCGGTCATTGATATCGATGGCGCGGCGTTATTGCAGGCGGCACTGCCAAAAGCCCAAGCGGAAACCCGAATGCTGTTGGCATTTCAACGGCTCAATATTGCAGAATATTTGGATGAAGACGCCGCCGTGTGCGACGAACTTTCCAAGATGCGCGCCATTGTGACGGAAAATCCCGGCCTTGACGTGAGTATGTATAGCCTGCTTCCAATTTTCAAGCGCCTGGAAGACGGTAGCCCGGACGTTGCGCGTGAGACAGCCGCATTGCTCCATGCGCTCGAATTGGCGGATATGCATAAGGATTAGTCAGTGCGTACGTAGTTCCTCGTGGATTGTTTCGCGCAGCATGCGGCGCAGGGACTCCACCGTGATCGGGACGGTTGAGTTATCGCTTATCGAACGTAGCGCATCGTTCATCAGGGCCTGGTAGCCTTTGCCCTCCTGTATGGCACGAGCGCGGAAGGCGGCAAGCACGTCATCGTCAACCCACACTGTGACGCGGGTCTTGCCTTCTGGATCAATGATTGGACTACGTTTCGAGCTTGAGAAATCGTAACTATCTTTCATAGCTGTACTTAACCTTCTTCGTAACATAGGCGCTCATGCGGGTTGGCAAGACGCGCAGAAATCACCCGGATCTCGTTCTGCCTTTGATACGTATAGGATACAACAAGGAGACGTCCGAAGCCATCGGTACCAAGCGTAATGAATAGTTCTTTGTCGTTTTCTCGGTCTTTTTGAGTAAGTGCGAATATGTCCGTAAAGACGTCTTCCACTTCAGCAATATCTATCTTGTACCTTGAAAGGTTAACTTCGCGTTCAGCGGGATCGTAATCAATTTCCACAGGATTTAATTATATATATACGTGTAGGGAAAACAAGCTATGTACAGTGACGTCGTGCGTACTCCTCAAGCGTACCGGCAAGCCCCGGCAGAAAGGTCGAGACAACAGAGATTAACAGGATGCTCAAAAAGTCTGAAGCACTGGAGAAACCTATGTCTACAAGGCCAAAAATGACCGAAAACTACCTTGTAAAGCTGCTTTTCGGACTGGTTTTGACCCGTTTTGTGGACTTTGACATCTGAAAAAATAGTTTTTGAACACCCTGTTAAGTATGCGTTAGACAGGCGGCGTAGGGATAAGTTCGGCCAGATTGAGGGAAAGATTGATCAGGCCAATCGCCAGCAGGATGAGCGCGAAGTAGATGATTTGCACCATCTGGCTCGGGTGGCGGCGAATTTCTGCGTACTGGTGGCGCAGGAAGATCGCCGCGAGGGTTGCGATGATCATGAGGGCTGCGCCAAGCACGCGCGCGGCGAGCGGGCCGAATTGACGGCCAGATGCCAGATTGTCGCGCGCGGGCATGAAGAATTCCGGCGCGAAGGTAAGCAGGTAAAGCCCGCAAAGCGCGCAGAGCACGAACATCATGACCAGGAAGGCACGCAGCATGGGGAAACGGTTCCAGTGTGGTTCGCGGGCATCAGGGGGGCGGGAACAGGCCACCGCCGCTTTCCGATGAGGGCGCAGCGAGGCCGAAGTGTTGCCAGATTGTGCGCGTGGCGATGCGCCCGCGCGGGGTGCGTTGCAAGTAGCCCTGCTGGATCAGGTACGGCTCGATGACATCTTCAATGGTGTCGGGCGACTCACCGATGGCGGCAGCGAGGTTGTCGAGGCCAACCGGCCCTCCGCTGAATTTTTCGAGGATGGACAGTAAGAGTTTGCGATCCATGACATCCAGCCCAAGAATGTCGACATCGAGCATCTTGAGCGCGGCGTCGGCGACAAAGGCGGTAATTTCGCCGCTTGCCCTGACTTCGGCATAGTCGCGCACGCGGCGAAGCAGGCGGTTGGCGATGCGCGGGGTTCCGCGGGCGCGGCGGGCAATTTCGAGCGCGCCCGCGTCGTCGATCCGGACTTCGAGCAACCGCGCCGACCGGCGGACGATGAAGGCTAGTTCTTCGGGTGAATAGAATTCGAGCCGCGAAACAATACCGAAGCGGTCACGCAACGGATTGGTGAGCATGCCCGCACGGGTGGTGGCCCCAATGAGAGTGAAGGGCGGCAGGTCGATCTTGACCGAGCGTGCCGCCGGACCTTCGCCGATCATGATGTCGAGTTGAAAATCTTCGAGCGCCGGGTAGAGGATTTCTTCTACGACCGGGGAAAGACGGTGGATTTCGTCGATGAATAGCACGTCGCGTGCTTCAAGATTGGTGAGCAGCGCGGCTAGGTCACCCGCGCGTTCGAGCACGGGTCCGGATGTCTGGCGGAGGTTTACTCCCATCTCGAAGGCGATAATGTGGGCAAGCGTGGTTTTGCCCAGCCCGGGCGGGCCGAAAAACAGCACATGGTCGAGCGCCTCGCGCCGGGCTTTTGCGGCAGCGATGAAGATTTCGAGCTGTTCGCGCGTCTTGGCCTGCCCGACGTACTCGGCTAACTGCCGCGGGCGCAGGGCGCGCTCGATGGTGTCTTCCTGGCGCCCAGTCACGGCAGGCGCGACGAGCCGGTTGTTTCCGGGCGAAAGGGTATCGGTTTCTATCATGGGCGAAGTTTAGTGGAGGGGCGTACGTTTTTATAGGCGTATGCCGGCAATTTGCGGATAATCCGTGTTCGGCTTATGGTTTTACTTCAGTGGGTCAAGGAACAGACATGATAAAAGTAGGCATTTTTGGTGGAGCTGGCTATGCCGGGGTCGAATTGCTGCGGATTCTGGTCAGGCATCCGGCGGTGCAATTGATGGCAGTTACTTCGCACGACGAGGTCGGTTTGAAGGTCTCCGACATGTTTCCGACTTTGCGCCGCCAGGTGGATTTGCGTTTTGTGGCTCCGCAGGATGATGCGTTCAAAAACTGCGACGTAGTGTTTTTTGCCACGCCCAACGGCATTGCCATGACGCAGGCGCCGTGGCTGCTGGCCGCCGGGGTGCGGGTGATCGACCTGGCCGCCGATTTCCGGATCCGCGACTTGGCGGAATGGGAAAAATGGTATGGCATGGCCCATGCGGCCCCCGAACTGGTGGCCGAAGCGGTTTACGGGTTGCCGGAAGTCCATCGCGAGCAGATTCGCGGGGCCAGGGTGCTGGCCAATCCTGGCTGTTACCCTACTGCCGTGATGTTGGGATTCCTGCCCCTGCTCGAAGCGGGCATCATTGATTGCGGGCATTTGATCGCGGATGCCAAGTCAGGTGTTTCGGGAGCCGGACGCAGGGCGGAAATGACGAACCTGTATTCCGAAATCACTGACAGCTTCAAAGCGTATGCCGTGGGCGGCCATCGCCATTTTCCGGAGATTCGCCAGGAGCTTTCCCGCGTAGTGGGAGGGACGGAAATCGGGCTGACTTTCGTGCCGCACCTGGTTCCGATGATTCGCGGCATCCACGCTACACTTTATGCGCAGCTCACAAGCGACATCGACGGGAAGGCGTTGCAGGATTTGTTCGAGTCGCGGTTCTCTGGCGAGACGTTCGTGGATGTGCTGCCCGCTGGCAGGCACCCGGAAACGCGCTCGGTGCGGGCGTCCAACATGTGCCGGATTGCGGTGCATCGTCCACAGGACGGCGATACGGTGGTTGTGTTGTCGGTAATCGACAATCTGGTGAAAGGCGCGGCAGGACAGGCGGTGCAGAACATGAACATCATGTTCGGGGAAGAGGAGAGCCTCGGGCTGGACATGGTGCCGGTCAGCCCTTGAGTCGTAGGGGCGGCTACCTGCCGCCCGCTTCAGACTTGTATGTTTCAATCCACGCCCGTGACCGGGCGAAGCGCTTGAAAGAGGTTACGTCTCTCCCAAGCGAGATTGTCCCCTTAAAGGGGGAGGTTTCAAACCTGAGTTTGTTTTTGATGAGACTTTGACGCGCCCGCGCGCGTGGGGCATCATGCAGTAATGACCCGTCCGGAGCAACCCACAGAACAAGATAGGAGGCAAACAATGGATATGGAAGCCGACACCCAGGATTTCCTGGTGTTTACTGACAGCGCGGTTGGCAAAGTGCGCGAGTTGATTGAGGAAGAAGGCAACCCTGCCCTGAAGCTGCGTGTTTTTGTAAGCGGCGGCGGTTGCGCGGGGTTCCAGTACGGTTTTACGTTCGACGAAGAGGTCAACGAAGACGATGTGACACTCGAAAAGGGCGGTGTCACCCTGCTCGTGGATTCGATGAGTTACCAATACCTTGTTGGCGCCGAGATCGACTACACCGAAGGGCTGGAAGGTTCGCAATTCGTGATCCGCAATCCGAACGCAACCAATACCTGCGGCTGCGGGTCGTCGTTTTCGGCCTGAACGGCACATGGAAAAAAAGCCAAGGGGCGCTCAGGCGCCCCTTGGCTTTGGGTTCAAGCTTTTTGACGCAGATTCACATCTTGCCGGTTTTCTTGGCCAGATTGTTCACGTCTACGTCTTCGTTAGACGCGGTGTCGTGGTTGAGCAGTCCCAGCCGGGCAAGCTGGAGGCGCGTATTTTCGCGAAAACGGGTAAGTTCCCTGCCACGCAGGGGTTCCGGGTTCGGTAGCATCGTCGTCATCGGGTTTTGCGCGACATCGTTAATGCGAAATTCATAATGCAGATGAGGAGCCGTCACCCGGCCTGTCGCACCCACTTCCCCGATGATCTCGCCCTGCCTGACAGTTTCGCCGACGCTCAGACCGGGGGCGAAGGCATTCAGGTGGGCATAGGCTGTGCTGATGTTGTCCCGATGTTTGAGGACGATGAACTTACCGTAACCACCGTAACGGCCAATGAATGTAATCTCGCCGTCTGCTGTTGCCCGCACGGGTGTTCCAACGGGCGCGCCGAAATCCACGCCATTATGGTTGTGCCAACTCCCCATAACCGGATGTACGCGGCGGCCAAAAGTGGATGTAACCTTGGAAAATTCGAGCGGGGAACGCAGAAAGGAAGTGCGCAGGCTTTGTCCCGTGCTCTTGTAGTATTCCGAATTGCCGTTGGTCGAGGTGTGGAGAAAAACGGCGTGGCGTACGCCCTGGTTGACGAATTCGGCAGCCAGGACGCGGCCGGCCTGTGCGGGCACACCCCTGTCATACATGGTTTGATAAATCACGCTGAACGTGTCGCCTTGGCGCAGGTCGGTGTGAAAATCGATCTCGGTGCCGAACAGGTCGGCCAGTTGGATGGCGACGCTGTCGGGCAGCCCAGCGGCTTCCGTTGCAGCGAAGAGCGAATTCGTGACGACTCCCTTGTGCATTTCGGTTCCGCTTTCAAGCGTGACGGGAGTGTTGGAAACCTGGAATGGCTGGCCGTCTGCGTTGCGCGAAACTTCGAGAGATTTCCCGTTGGCCATTGTCGGCAGGCGCATGGACAGCAAATAACCAGAGGGGTCGACGGTAATGGTAAACGAATGCCCGTTACGCAATTGTTGTATGGCGCGCGCAGTTTCCGGATTTTTCTGGAGAAAAGCCAGGGCTTCCTGGTCGGAAATGCCCAGGCGACGGAAAATGGATTGCACCGTGTCGCCGGGGCCGACGTGATCGTCATAAACGTAGGGCAGGCCGGAAGAGGAAATCTCTTCTGGAAGGACGGCGAGTCTTTCCACGACAGTCTGCATGCCGGCCAGTGTTTTCGGCGTATCCGTATCCACTACTGTGGTCGTAACCACTGCCGTAGCAGCGGCAACGCCAAGCGCGGAAACGCCCACGAAAATGCCGCCAATCAAACCCCGTTTATTGCCGAGCAGCCGCCAGGGCAACTCGGCCATGCTCTCCGAAAGGCCGGGTGGTTTGGTGCGCCGCGTCTGGTTCGGCCCGATAAACCGCCAGCGCAGTTCATTTATGTGCCACCGCAGTCCGCTTTTGTGGCGCCTAATTTTACCGATTTGCCTAAAGAATCTGCTGATAGACCAGCGTAGCCCTTCGAGCCGCCACCGCAATTCGGCTAGAATCTTTTTTTTTCTTGTACGCATCTCGCACTCTTGGTTGGGGAGGTTATCTCTCTCTTTGGGAGAGCTTGATTGAAGTCTACCGAGACATGTGAGTGAAAGACTGTGACCTTATTGGAGAAAAGAATGAAAGAAATTGGGGCCGCGATGCGTTTGATCCGGCGTGGAACTGAAGAGTTGCTGATCGAGGCGGAACTGGTCGAGAAATTGAGGAATGGCCGCCCGTTGCGAGTCAAGGCCGGATTCGACCCCACCGCACCCGATTTGCATTTCGGACATACCGTTTTACTTAACAAATTACGCCATTTCCAGGAACTTGGGCATCACGTCATGTTCCTTATCGGGGATTTCACCGGCATGATTGGCGACCCGAGCGGCAAGAACGCGACCCGTCCGCCTCTGTCACGCGAGCAGGTTCTTGCCAATGCCGAGACTTACCGTGAGCAGGTATTCAAGATTCTTGACCCGGAAAAAACGGAAATCTGTTTCAACTCGGCCTGGATGAACGAAATGGACGCGGCGGGGATGATCCGTCTGGCCGCGCAGCAGACCGTGGCGCGTATGCTCGAACGCGACGACTTCGCCAAGCGCTACGCGGGCGAACAGCCGATTTCGATTCACGAATTCCTTTACCCGTTATGTCAGGGTTATGACTCGGTGGTGATGAAGGCCGACATCGAATTGGGCGGAACCGACCAGCGTTTCAACCTGCTGATGGGGCGTGAGTTGCAAAAGCATTATGGGCAGGCGCCGCAATGCGTTCTGATGATGCCGTTGCTCGAAGGGCTGGACGGCGTAAATAAGATGTCTAAATCGTTGGGTAACTATATTGGTATCGCAGAACCACCAAAGGAAATTTTTGGTAAAACTATGTCGATTTCTGATAATTTGATGTGGCGCTATTACGATTTACTTTCCTTTCGCGGAACGGACGAAATTGCGGCATTGAGAACCGAAGTCGAAGCCGGGCGCAACCCTCGCGATGTCAAGGTGATGCTTGCGCAGGAGTTCGTTGCCCGTTTCCACGGCCAGAAAGCCGCTGACGATGCGCTTGCCGACTTCGAGGCGCGTTTCCGTAATAACGAAATCCCTGACGACATTCCCGAAGTGCGAATTGCCGTCGGCGAGGGCATGCCGGTGTTCAAAGTCATCCAGGAAGCGGGATTGACCGGAACGACCTCGGAAGCCTCACGCATGATCGAACAGGGCGCGGTGAAGCTCGATGGCGAACGCGTCGAAGACCGCGCCCGGTTGCTCCTTGCGGGCAACCGCGTCATCCTGCAAGTAGGTAAACGGAAATTTGCTACCGTGGTGCTGGAGTGAACGCTTCGGGCCGCCCTATTGGCGTTTTTGATTCAGGCGTAGGCGGCTTAACCGTCGTCCGCGCGTTGATGGAACGCCTGCCGTTGGAGAACATCGTTTATTTCGGCGACACCGCGCGCGTGCCCTACGGCGTCAAGTCGGTGGCGACAATCGAACATTTCACTGCTCAGATCGTTGATTTCCTGCTGCGGCAGGATGTCAAGATGCTGATCGTCGCTTGCAACACAATGGCCGCCGTAGCCCTGAAAATCGTGGCTGCCCGAGCCGGGGACATTCCGGTGCTCGACGTCATCGAAGCTGGCGCGCGCGCCGCCGTAGCCGTACCGGGCGACGGGTGTATCGGCATCATCGGTACGCCAACCACGATCAACAGCAACGCCTACGCACGGCGGATATACGCGCTGGATCCCAGTGCGCGTATCTGTTCGCAAGCCTGCCCGCTTTTCGTGCCGCTCGTGGAAGAAGGCTGGCTCGACCATCCGGTTACGCGGCTGACGGCGCAGGAATACTTGCGGCCGGTATTGGCGGAAGATATCGGCAGCCTGGTGCTCGGGTGCACGCATTACCCCCTGCTCAAACCGCTGCTGCGCGATGTAGTGGGAGAAAATGTCAGGCTCATCGATTCGGCGGAGACAACTGCCGAACTTGCCGCAACCCGGTTGCGGCAAGCGGGGCTGGCCGCAGGGGGGCAGGAACCTGCAACGTATCGTTATTTCGTGACCGACGTACCGTTGCGGTTCCAGACCATCGGGGAACGGTTCCTGGGGCGTTCGCTCGTGGGGATCGAGCGGGTAGACTGGTAGGGGAGTCGTTTTGCCGCTCGCCCTGCTCTTTATTCAGAGGTAGCAGTAGAGGCGGCGGTGGCGAGCGCAGCAGCAAGCCGGGTTGAACCTTCAACATCGTTTATCATGCGGCGGGCCGTGACATAGCGCTGTGCCCAGAATTTGGCGTAGAGCTTGTCGATGCGCACGAGCTTGCCCGTGGCAGGGGCATGCAGAAACTTGCCGTTGCCCACATAAATGCCGACATGGGAGATGTTCTGGCCGATAGTGTTAAAGAACACCAGATCGCCCGGCTTGAGTTCGCGCACGCTGACCCGATTGCCCTGCCCAGCTTGTTCGATCGCGGTACGCGGCAGGTCGACCCCCACGGCGTTGCGAAATACAAGCTGTGTGAGGCCGCTGCAATCCAGCCCGGAGATCGGATTGGTGCCACCCCAGCGATAAGGCACACCAATGTACATAAACCCTTCGCCAAGCAGCTTCTGTACGGCAGAGGCGTTCGGAGCATGCCTTACGGTTGATAGCCCACTCAGTCCCGACTTGCTGGCGGAGGAAATCGCCGCAGCATACGAGGACTCGACGATCCGCAGCATAGCCGTATTATTGGACGTAGTTTTGGCCGTATTCAGCAGTGTATTGGCAGCAGCGGTGGTAGCGATCGGGGCATAGCTGGAGAGTTCGGTCGGCGTAAATACGGGAACCGGGTCACGGGCAGCACGCGCGGAAGTGAACGCCATAATAGCAACGAGACCAAACACAGGGCCGCTACGGACGGCGCGCGCAATGGTGACCGAGCCTCGAAAGTTTTCAGGGCGCGCAACAGCGTCTTGTGCTTGATCCACCTTGGACACTGTGGCGCCCACACTCAACGGGACTGACAGCAAAAGCCCTAGCAGAAAGGAAATAGTACGGTAACGCATTGTTAGATATTAACGGAAGGATCGACAAAATGTAAGGACTTTGCGAACTTATCAACAATATCCACACTTTTACAACAGATTTATGCTATGACAAAATTTCAGTTGACATGAGCCTTTAAAAAATAGTATTGGCAGTTATAATGCAGTTTTCAGTGTTCAAGTGCCGCTCCCGGCCCCTGTACTGGTTATCTTAGCCAGTGATTTCAAAGCGTGTGAAACCACTCCGAACAATCTGCTCAGGCAGCCCATAAGTGCTCCAGTATCAGCTGAACGCTTGATAACCCCTTGTATTCATTGATGTTTAGTCGGTAGACGGCACGAATGATATCGGGCGCGTGTTCGGTGCAGTTGAAGCGGATGGCGTCAAACCTTGTACCACCAAGCGAAAATTCCAGCTTGAGGTGACGATCTTTAAGGATGCGCTGCCGCTCGACATGGAAAACGTTGTCGAACACCGGCGGGGGAAAACCTTGCCCCCAAACTTCCCGTTCGAGCAGCTTAGCCGTCTCCAGCGAGATTTGGGCGGCTTCGAGCGGGCCGTCGGTATCGATGCGTTGTTGCAGGTCGGCAGGGCTGAGCAGGCTGGCGGCAACTTCCCCAAATACAGTGCGGAATTCAGGGAGGTTTTCTTCATGGATCGTCAGACCCGCTGCCATTGAGTGACCGCCGAAACGCAGCACCAGAGCAGGAGCCTGGCGGGTGATGAGTTCCAGCGCGTCGCGCAGGTGCAGGCCGGGAATGGATCGCCCGGAGCCTTTCAATTCGCCATCCTGCCCACGGGCAAAGGCTATCGTGGGACGGTGCAGTTTTTCCCGGATACGGCTGGCGACGAGACCGATCACGCCCGGATGCCAGTCAGGCCCAAATAGTGTGAGGCCGGCGCATTGATCGTCGTCGGCGTTGAATGTTTCAATGATCTGGTGTGCTGCTTCCTGCATCTCAGTTTCGATTTCACGCCGTTCATGGTTCAGACGGTCAAGTTCGCGCGCCAGTTGCAGTGCCTGTCCGGCATCGTCGGCGAGCAGGCATTCGATGCCCAGGCTCATGTCGGCAATTCGCCCGGCGGCATTGAGCCGTGGCCCAATCGCGAAACCGAGGTCAAATGCCGTCGCCCGTGCAGCATCGCGCCCGGCCACGCCGAATAGCGCCCGGATACCGGGCTGCATGTTGCCAGCCCGGATGCGTTGCAGCCCTTGTGAAACCAGGATGCGGTTGTTGTGGTCGAGTTTTACCACGTCGGCCACGGTTCCAAGGGCGACCAGGTCGAGCAGGTTGGCAAGGTTCGGCTCGCGCCCGGCTTCGATCGCGCCGCGTTCGCGCAGTTCGGCCCGCAAGGCCAACATCACGTAAAACATCACCCCTACGCCCGCCAGTGATTTGCCCGGAAAGCCACAGCCCGGCTGATTGGGATTCACGATCACATCGGCATCGGGCAGGATTTCGCCGGGCAGGTGATGATCCGTGATGACCGTCGACATCCCATGTACCCGGGCCTGTGCAATGCCTTCGATGCTCGCAATGCCGTTATCGACCGTAATCAGCACCTCTGGGCTGAACCTTGCCGCGAGTTCGACTATCGGTGGGGTCAGTCCGTAACCAAGGCTTACGCGGTCAGGAACCAGATAATGCACGTCTGCGCCGAAAGCCCGTAGCGCCCGCACACCCACTGCGCAGGCCGTCGCACCGTCACAGTCGTAATCGGCCACAATTGCCATACGCGCCCCGGCCTCAATGGCATCGGCCAGCAACTCTGCCGTCTCGTGCGCCCCAGTGAGCAAACCCGGCGGCAACAGCGCCTTGAATGAAAGGTCGAGTTCAGTAGGGGAATGCACGCCGCGCGCAGCAAAAAGGCGTGCAAGCAGGGGGGAAATGCCGGTGGCGGTGAGAGCGGAAACGGCGCGTGAAGGAACAGCGCGGGGGTGGATCGTCGTCATGTCAGGGGTAGTAGACCGTGCTCAACGACAAGGGTTTACGCCAAAAACGCCAACGCGCCCCACTGCCAAGAGTAAGAGAAAAACCGGCACGCCCGCTGGGAACGACCAGGTCAAAATGACGTAAAGCCCCGTTGTCAAGCGCTCTTGAGATGGGCACGAACCAGTCTTGCTCCAACGCGACAAGCGCGTCCTGCCAACGCACGGAATCGAGATGACGGACGGGGGACGCAAGCGTGTCAAGCACGGCCAAGGTATCGGCACGCAAGGCGCGATCCACATCTGGCGCGTCCGGTTCAATCCCGGTTGCCCGGGCCAGCCCGCGTGCGATGGGTTCGGACGCCTGTACAGCGAGGCGTGCCGCACCGGGTGTGTTGAATGTGGGCTGCGCGCTGTCGCCCCAGAACCACAGACTGTTGATGGGGCGCAGTCCGGCGGCTTCGCGGGCCGTATTCACCGGGTGGCAGTGAAGCACGATCTGTATTTCATTCAGTGTGTGCCGCCAATGTTTGGCGTCGTCTCCGCCCTCCTGCGCAGGCAAGTAATCCTGCACCGGACGGCAAACCACTTCATCGAGCGGAAAAAAGCTTGCCTTTGCAGGGCGCTCCATGCGCAGATACCAGCGCGTCGGCGTGATTGCCGAAAAGTGGCCCAGGCTGCCGAATTCATCATTCAGCGTAGCAATCAGGGCAGCGGCATCCTCCGCGTCGATTTCATCCCCGCCGAACTCATCAAGCAGTACATGACCGCCCATGAAAGACAGATTCACCGGGTCGGCGCAAAGCCAGTGCGCCCTATCGCCATCCTGCTCGCTTTCTTCTCCAAGGCGACGCAGCGCCGCGAGCGGGAGAGGCCGATGATGGCGTCCCATCCCCAAAAGCTGTACCAACAGGTCTTCGTAGGAAACGGCAACTTCCATACGCTGCCGTCCGCGCCCGAGCAACCGCGCAAGCGCGGCATGCGGGATGTCTCCGGCCGGGTGGTACATTTGCGCCGCAGGCCAGATGAGGCCGGGCACGGCGAGTGTAAGCCTGGTCATTCTTCGCCCAACAGCATCGATTTCAGCCTGGACGGCGTAGCCGCCTCGTGCCAGCGCACCACCGCCATGCCCTTGCCTGCACACGGGATGCCATAGCCCCAGGCTGCGGCGATGAAGGGAATATCGTTGGCCTCGGCAGCATCAAAGTCTTCAATGCGGTCGCCCACGTAAACCGCCCGATGTGCATCAATCCCCTGATCGGCAAGCAAGCGCCCAAGCATCGCTGCCTTGTCGGGCAACGGCGGCGTAAAAGCGTCGAGTGCAACCACCGAATCGAAAATATCACCCCATCCAAGGTACCCGACAATCAACCGCGCCGGATGGATGCGCTTGTTGGTGGCGATAGAGAGCTTCATGCCTGCCGCACGCAACGCCCGGAGCATATCGTCGACACCGGGATAAGGCATGGTTTCCAGTAAACCTTCCGTATCGTAGCTTTGTTTGAAAGCACCGGTGAGCCGGGCAATGAGGTCGGGATCTTCGCTGCCTGCGAGCAGCCGCAGGGTTTCGCCGAGCGGGGGACCGACGATGCCCGCCTCGATATCTCGAACCGGCGTCAACCCGCATGCGGCAAACGCAGCACGATAACTGGCAAGGATGGCCCCTGCGGAGTCGATCAGTGTTCCATCAAGGTCGAAAACAACATGGGTGGGGAGCATAAGCCGGAAAACAGAAACGAAAAAACCCGTGCATTATCGCGGAAGCGCCGGATTGTAGGTGCCCCGATATCAACCAGGCAGTGCAAAGTGGTCATAACCGCGCACATCGAGCGGACGCAGAGGGACTTTCGGCCCATCGGCCAGCAGGATCGTCCCAGCCTTTTCGGTAAACTGCCCGATGCGAGTAAACGGCAGATCGAGCGTTCGGGCAAGCGCGGCAAGGACGTCGCGCGCCTGCGGCGGGGCGGAAAAAAGCAGTTCGTAATCATCCCCGCCCGCGAGCAGGGCCTGGCGAGCCAGAGATTCGTCTACGCCTGTCGCAATAAGCGGCGCGAGCGGCAGTGCGCCCATGTCAAGCAGTGCGCCGAGTTTCGACCGTTCGCACAGGTGTGCAAGGTCCCCAGCCAGCCCGTCCGAGACGTCGATCATCGCGTGCGCAATGCCGCGCAGGGCTTCTCCCGCCTCGACACGCGGCATCGGCCGGTGTAAGGCAGCAAGCGCCGAATCGGCATCAACAAGTTTGACGCGGTTTTGCAGGCTCATCAATCCGAGCGCCGCCAGCCCCGGCCAACCGGAAACCCAGAGATCGTCCCCCGGCAGCCCGCCTGCGCGGGTGATTGCCTGCCCCATCGGGACTTCACCGAACAGGGTCACGGTCATGGCAAGCGGCCCGCGGGTGGTATCGCCACCGACAAGTTCCATGCCATACCGTCCGGCGCAGTCGAAAAAACCTTTGGCAAAGGCTGCAACCCAGCCTTCATCGACAGCAGGCAAGGTCAGGGCCAGCGTTGCCCATCGCGGCGTGGCCCCCATTGCCGCCAGGTCGGAGAGATTGACCGCCAGCGTTTTCCAGCCTAGATCGTGCGGCGGCGTGTCGTGGAAAAAGTGCGTACCCGCCGCAAGGGTGTCGGTCGTCACCGCCAATTGCACGTCCGGTGCGGTACGGAACAGTGCCGCATCGTCCCCCACCGCCATATCGGCGGATCTGGCTGGATGGGTAAAATAGCGACGGATGAGATCGAATTCTGAAGGCATGGCGTAGCAGGGATCGTGTGCGGAAAATCCGCTTGTCAGGCTCAGCGCATCATGCTGCATGAGGTAGAGTAGCACTTTCGGTTTTTTAGAGCTTGTAATGACATTTAATTCTCCTAAAGGCCTTACCGGGCTTGCCCGCATCGTGGCTGCGACGGGCTACTCCCGTGACGGGTTGCTGGCCGCGTTCCGGGGTGAGGCAGCATTTCGACAACTTGTCATGCTGCATGTCGTGCTGATTCCGTTGGCCTTCTTCTGCCCGGTAAGCCGGGGCGAGCGCGCGCTGATGATTGCGGCCTGCCTGCTCTCCTTCATCGTCGAACTGCTCAACTCGGCCCTTGAAGCCGTGGTCGACCGCATTTCGACAGAATATCACCCATTGTCAAAAAATGCTAAAGACATGGGAAGCGCAGCGCAACTGATTGCGCTGATCATAGTTGCGGCAGTGTGGGGCGTGATTTTGCTGGGTTGATCAATGCGAGCCAGCCCTCTTCCTGCTCAGTCCAGCAGGTAGTCAGGGACTTGATGCATGCTGTCCAGCAGCCCATCGCAATCAATCGCGTCTACCGGCTTACCTTCGCTATAGCCATACTTCACGAGCAATACGGGCGCGCCCGCAGCGCGGGCGGCAAGTGAGTCGTTGATGGAATCGCCGATCATCAGGGATTCTTCCGGCTTTACGCCGAGCAGGCTGCACGCGTGGCAGATCATGCCGGGATCGGGTTTTTTCACAGGCAAGGTATCGCCGTAGACGAACGCGCCGAAATAACGCTCCAGGCCGAATTGTTGCAGCAGGGGCAATGTGAAAATGCCGCTCTTGTTTGTAACGACTGCCATTTTCTTGCCACGCGCAGCAAGCATTGTCAGGACTTCGGAAACTCCGGGATAAAGTCGTGTGGCCTGACCGTTTACGTGTATGTAATGTCGGCGAAAGGATTCGCGCGCGATATCAACCTTGGCAGCGGAAGGCTCGCCGCTTTCGGCAAGGCAACGATGGATGAAGTCGCCGAGGCCCCGGCCCACGAAGTTGTGGATACGTGCCTGACTCAGGGGTGAGCGTCCCATTTCGGCCAGCATCAGGTTGGCGGCTTTGGTCAGGTCGGTTATGGTGTCGAGCAAGGTGCCGTCGAGATCGAACAGAACCGCCTTTGCCGCAAAACGCCTGTTCATGTCACTCAAGCCAGTTCGGCACGCAGCCGCGCAATGATCGTGTTGTAACGGTGAGGGTCGCTGTTGCACCCAGCTCCGAACACGGCGGAACCGGCCACGAAAGTATCGGCCCCGGCGCGCGCGATTTCAGCAATGTTGTCAATCTTCACGCCGCCGTCGACTTCGAGCAGGAGATGGCGCCCGCTTTTCTGGCTCCAGGCGTCGAGCCGCGCACGGGTAGCGGTAAGTTTGCCGAGCGTGCCGGGAATAAACGCTTGCCCGCCAAAACCGGGATTGACGCTCATCAGCAGGATAAAGTCAAGCCGATCCATGACATGGTCAAGTACATGAAGGGGCGTGGCCGGATTGAGCGCCAGCCCTGCTTTTGCGCCGCCATCCCGAATGAGGGCCAGGCTACGGTCAACATGCTCGGACGCCTCGGGGTGAAAGCTGATGTAATCCGCACCTGCTTCGATGAAGCCGGAAATGACCCGGTCAACCGGCTTCACCATCAAGTGTACGTCGATAGGCGCTTTTGTCAAAGGCCGGATAGCCTTGCACACCAGCGGCCCGACCGTAAGATTGGGGACGTAATGGTTGTCCATCACGTCGAAGTGGATCCAGTCCGCGCCGGAGGCAATCACATTCTCTACTTCCTCGCCGAGACGGGCAAAATCGGCGGAAAGCAGGCTGGGGGCAAGACGGTACATGGGCGGGATCCCAAGGATTTCCTTAAATAGGGAATTTTACCCGTCCTGCCTGACTCGTGTAAGCGTTCAGAATTCGAATACCTGCCCGCGCGTGAGGCGCATCGGCCGCAGGCGCATGTTCAAGGCGTCGATCTGCTCCATGATGCGGTCGTCCATGCCCGGTTTAAGGTGGCTGACGTACACTTCCGGCGATACGATCAGTTCGGCAAGCATAGCTTCCAGCATGCCTGGGCACAGATGGCGAGCCGCCATTGCCATCGCACGCATTTCTTCTGGAAATGCCGTTTCCACGATCAGGTAACGCAGGGATTGGCAGGCATTGATGGCGGCAATCAGCTCAGTGCTGTAGGCCGTATCACCCGAATAGATAAGTTGCCCCTCGCCGCTATCAATGAGCCAAGCCGCGCCGGGCACAGTATGGAGCACTGGCAGCGCTGTGAAAGAGGTCTTCTTCAACTGCAATGTTTCGCCAACTTGAACTGGTTGCAGGCGCAGATAAGAAAAGCGGCGATCCGGAATGGCTGTGAAATCCGGCCACACCAGCCAGTTGAATACGTGTGCCCGCAGGATGTGCAGCGTTTCCGGCGTTGCGTAGATCGTAACCGTGTGGTGACAGACTTCGCCGATGGAGTCAACTAGAAGAGGAATAGCAGCAATGTGATCGAGATGGGAATGGCTGACGAAAACATGGCTGACGAGGCGCAGTTCTTCGAACGACAGATCGCCCACGCCGGTTCCGCAATCAATGAGTATGTCATCATCGACGAGAAACGAAGATGTACGAGAATCCTCGCCACCAATTCCGCCGCTACAGCCAAGCACTTTCAGTCTCATGAACTTTCTGCACAAATCATTACTATTCTCTCCAAACGAGGGAGAAACCTATCATCCGTCCCAGTACCGGGCGATGAAAGAAATCACGGCATCCAAGTCGCCTTTTTGACTCATTTCGATATCCTGGCTGGGAATTTTTGAACAGTTCAGTTCCAAAAACATTAGTTTCACTGTAGATCACTTTAAATAGCAAGGATTACGACCTATGTTCACTATGTTCAGGAACGCAGGAAAAACGCCATTTTGACCCCGGCAATCTCTATTATATCGTTGTCATTTAATTTACGTGACTGACCACTGAGCTGTTCGCCATTGACAAGTGGATACACCTGGCCTTCGACGTGA
Source organism: Betaproteobacteria bacterium (assembly GCA_009779355.1). Lineage (GTDB taxonomy): Bacteria > Pseudomonadota > Gammaproteobacteria > Burkholderiales > Rhodocyclaceae > WRNU01. The sequence goes on from WREK01000003.1 coordinate 25,142, forward strand.
GTGATGAAATAGCCTTGTTCGCGTCGCGTGATGACCGCCACCTGATAACCGGGTTTACCCAATGTCGTCACAGATTTGTTCAGTTCGAGTTCCTGCCCGACATTGACGCCGCTCAATACCTGAACCACACCGCGATGTTCCAGCAGGTTCCTTGACGATGCACCTGCGGATCTGGCGCCCACAACCGAAGATTGCATGCCCCGTGAACGAGCCGTGCTCATGCCTGCCGGCAGGGGTTCAGCCGGGTTAACCGTCCCGATTTCAAAAGGCTTCAGGGCGGTGGTGTCGATAAGCTCCGTTCCCGATACCCCTGGGGTTGAAGAGTCGGTCAGATATTTGATCCTGTATTTGCCAAGCTCGATCACGTCATTGTTGTTCAGTACATGTTTCTTGACCGGCTGCCCATTGACATAAGTCCCATTGGTGCTGTTTAAGTCTTCCAGGAAAGCATCGCCCAGAATCCAGGTAATCACGGCATGCTGACCGCTGATGGAAAGATTGTCGATCTGGATGTCGTTGATCGGTTTGCGACCGATTGAAGTTTGCTCTTTGCTGAGCACGATCTCCTTGAGCACCAGTCCGTCCATGCTGAGGATCAATTTCGGCATTAGTGGCATTCGTTACTCACATCCATTCAATTTATCAGCGGTACGCGGCGCATCGGTCATCGTCATGCTGAACCTGGTCATCGAACCATGCAACGATAACGGAAATGTTATCGCGCCCTCCAGCGGATTTCGCTGCCTCGATCAGGCTCACGGCCACTTCGCCGACCCGCACGGGCATTCCGAGAAGCACGGCAATTTCATGATCTTCCACCATGTCTGTTAAACCATCCGTACACAGTAGCAAACGATCACCCGGATGCAATGCATAAATTCCGGTATCGGGTTCTACTTCGTCATGTACTCCGAGTCCGCGCGTGAGTAATCCCCGGTAGGGATGATACTGCGCCATCTCTGTCGTCAAATGCCCGGCATTGACGAACTCCTGCACCAGGGTGTGATCACGCGACAATTGGGTCAGCATGCCATCACGCAACAGATACAGGCGAGAATCTCCGACGTACGCGTAGCTCACTTCGCCGGGTTTCAGCAAGGCTCCGATAAAAGTCGCCCCCATCGAATTGTGGGCATTGGATTGCTTTCCCGCGTTGCGAATAGCGGTATTGGCATCAACCACGCTACCGGCAAGCGCCTCGATGTAATCGGGCGCCTCGTGTTTTTCCGCCGTGGCAAGCAGGCTGTCCAACACATAATTGACAGCCAGCGCGGAAGCCAGATCGCCCGAACTGTGTCCCCCCATACCATCAGCCAACAGCAACCATCCACGCCCAGCATCGATCCACAACGAATCTTCATTGCGACTCCGAATCAGACCGATATCGGTACGCGCAGCACATTTGAGCGTTGGCGCTCTCTCCCACGTTTTGCCGCCATCCGGCATGATTTCAACACCCCGAAACAATAAAATTTCCGCTTATTTTAAAGTAAGCCGATCCGTCAGGTTTCAACAAAACCGGCATTTGTCAGCTTTGGCCGTTTGTAGAATTGTCCGGCTTTTTGCTTTGGACAGGAAGCGCCGGATCTGGCGGACGTCTCAGACCGCCTGTCTGAGCCCGTTGGCGTGCAATTACAATTATTCAGAACGACCTTCAGGCCGGGTTTCGGCCTTCCGCCCTGAAGGGCGGGGTTTCAAACCGAAATCAATTTTACGATGAAAAACAGACAAGGAATTGCTCAGATGAACAGTGCACGCGCACCCTGGCTGTGACGTAGTTGTACCGATGCAGCCCGCTGGCGATGCAAATCGATCACAGGAGATGTAATCTTTAGCCTTGGGTTCTTTTTCCTAGTGGCACACCAAATGGAGGCAGGCCACTCCCAACACATTTGTCAGTTTTGGTCTGTATGACGCAACGACAATACTGTACGATAGCCAAAGCATCCCCCAGTGCCGACTCTTACCGCTTCACCTGGCAATCATGAATACAAGACGAACAAGAATAGCCCTTCTATTCGCAGGCATATTTACTGCTATCTGTCTGTCATTCAACGTCTTGGCCGTGCGCCCTCACCTTTTCGCTCAACCTACGCAGCCCGATTCTCAAAACAGCAGTCTGGAAAACTTTGAAGCCGCGCTCGAAAGCCACAAGAAAACTGAAGAAGAAGTGCAGGCCCGGTTACGCGATCTTGAAAAAGTACAAGAAAGACTGTTCAAACTCGAAGAAGAACGGCAAAAACTGCTCGATCAGATCAAGACTTCCTCACACCCAGCACCCCCGCAAAATGCTTCGCTCGACTGGATACTTGGCGGAGCCTGTATTTTTACCATTGCCCTCTGCGCCATCCTTCTATTGCGCATGCAAAAACCAAAAGCCGTCGATAACGCATGGGCAGAATCAGCCCCCATTGAGGAACCCCTTTCTCCCGCCACCGACTCCATCTCATCTGCACCTGCCGCAGAGATAGAAACCGAATCTCATCAAGCGCCTCCTTCCGGCCTGGCCCTGCCCGATTGGGATTCGGCATCGCCCGCGCTCGATTCGCAAAGACTGAAAACCCTGTTGCCGGAAAAAAACTCCCGGAACCGCGACTCGACCATTGAACTGGCCGAAATCATGTTGAGCTTTGGCCGCATCAACAGCGCCGCCGAGGCTTTGACAAACTTCATCGAGAAGAACCCGAAAGAGGCTTTCGCGCCCTGGCTCAAGCTGCTCGAAGTCTACCGGGCCAACGGGCAACGCACCGAATTCGACAAAATCGCTCTGAAGTTGAACAAAACCTTCAATGTCTGGATGGTGAATTGGAACAATTTCAACGATGCCCTCGCTCCGGCGCACAGCCTTGAAACCATGACACACATCGTGGAACGTTTGCAGAAGCTATGGGGCACACGCGAATGCCAGGCCTACCTGCAATACCTGCTGCGCGACACGCGTGACGAAACCCGGCGGGGTTTACCGCTTGTTGCCGTCGATGACATTCTCTGCCTGAGCGATATCCTTGAACACTACCTTGGCCCCTATACAGGGCCAACCAGTACTTTCGACTCGCTGGATACCGACCCCATGACAGAGATCGAACGTGATCCCGCTCCCGTTTGGGAAAGCCGCGCAAAACAGGATGTGGGCAAATCGCAAACGAACGAAGATATCCACGAAGAGATCCGGCTGTAACGCCTCGCCACCCGCCCGCTCAAACCGGGTTGGGCAAATCGAGGAAATCCGCCGTAAGCCCCAGGCTGCCATTCAGATGGTGCGCCAGTGCCTGTACACCGTAACGCTCAGTAGCATGATGTCCGGCGGCAATGTAGGGCACGCCGGATTCCCGTGCGAGATGGGTCGTTTGTTCCGATATTTCCCCCGAAACGTACAGGTCGGCGCCAATGGCGATGGCCTGTTCAAACAATCCTTGCGCCCCGCCGGAGCACCATGCGATGCACGAGACCGCACGTTCACCGTTGCCGACCAGTAAAGGCTCGCGTTCAAGCCTGACGGCAAGATTGGCCGCAATATCAAGCGCTATGAGACCGGCCTCCCGTGGCGCGCCGATCCAACCGATATCCTGATCGCCGAAACGGCCCTTACTCTCCCATGCCATATGCCACGCAAGCTGTGCATTGTTGCCGAGCACGGGATGCCCGTCGAGCGGCAGGTGATACGCAAACAGCGAGATGTCGTGGCTGAGCAACGCACCGAGCCGACGGCGGCGGATGCCGGTAATGCGTCCGTCCTCGCCCCGCCAGAAATACCCATGATGCACCAAGATGGCGTCATATCTGCCCGCCACCGCTACATCAACCAGTGCCTGACTGGCTGTCACCCCGCACAACACCCGCCGTATTTCGGCTCGTCCTTCCACTTGTAGCCCATTTGGGCAATAATCACGCCATCGTACTGTTTCCAGCAGATCATCCAGGTATTGACGAAATTCGTCGAGCCGCATATTTTTCTCCCAAATCGTTTTCTTTCCGTCGCAGGTTTCCATTATGCGTCGCTTGTGGTTGATTTTTACGCAGGCGGTGACTATCAGCGTTGCCGTCCTGTTTGCCGTGGGCACCCTCAAACCAGAGTGGATGCCCCGGAATGGCGCGCCCGCCCAGCCAACGGTCACCATCGTCGAAGCCACCACGGTTCCGGCCTCGGCTTCTCCTGCCAGTAAGCCGAGCGGCGTTTCCTATGCCGAAGCAGCGCAACGGGCATTGCCTGCGGTCGTTCACGTCTACACCCGGCAGACGGCCAAGGTTCCCAATCATCCCCTGATGAAAGACCCGATATTTCGCCATTTTTTCAGTACGCCGGAGCGCATCGGGCTGGGTTCAGGGGTCATTATCGACCCACAGGGCTTCGTACTCACCAACAACCACGTGATCGAGAACGCGGACGAAATCGAAACCGTCCTCAACGATGGGCGCAAATTTGAAGCCCGCCTTATCGGTCGTGACCCGGAAACCGATCTTGCCGTACTTAAGCTCGCCAATGCCAGTTCCCTGCCAGCCATTGCCTTTGCCCCAGCGGACAGTCTGGCCGTAGGCGACGTTGTGCTGGCTATCGGCAATCCCTTCGGCATCGGGCAAACGGTGACGATGGGCATTGCTTCAGCGTTGGGCCGCAGCCATCTCGGCATCAACACCTTCGAAAATTACATCCAGACCGACGCCGCAATCAATCCCGGCAACTCCGGTGGCGCACTGATTGATGGCGCGGGACGGCTGGTAGGCATCAACACCGCGATCTACTCACGCGCCAACGGTACGCGCAACATCGATTCACCCTCCGCCGGCGGACTCGGTATTGGTTTCGCCATCCCCGTCTCGATTGCACGCAAAGTGCTCGAACAGATCATCACGCACGGCGAAGTCGTACGTGGGTGGATCGGTATCGAAATGCGCGAAATCACCCCGGAACTCGCGGAGACCTTCAATCTACCCTCCGCGCACGGCGTATTGATCTACAGCGTGCTGGAGGGCAGTCCGGCAGATCAAAGCGGCGTCCAACCCGGCGATGTGCTGGTTGCCATCGACGGGCAGGAAGTCAAGATTCCCCGCGCAATGCTCGACCTCGTGGCCTCACTGCCCCCCGGTCGGATTTCCACCTTCCGCCTTCTGCGCAAAAACAAGAAAATCGATCTGAAAATTCCGGTCGGTCGCCGGCCCACGCCGCTGGCGATACGGGCTTACCCGTTACCGGGTTCCCCAGGCTCAACCGGCGCCACCGCATTGCCCGGCCCGGTAGCCGGTTGAGGTTTCGAGACGGCAGCGGCAATGAAAATACCCAGTTCGTACAGCAGGCAGATCGGGACTGCGAGCATGATCTGCGATACCACGTCCGGCGGCGTCACGATTGCCGCGACGATGAACGCACCGACGATCACATAAGAGCGTACTTCGCGCAGTTTCTGCACCGACACCACCCCGGCCCTGGCGAGAAGGATGACGATCACCGGAACCTCGAACGTCACACCGAAAGCGATGAACATCGTCATGACGAAGGAAAGGTATTGCTCGATGTCCGGCGCCAACTGCACGCTTTCGGGGGCAAAGCTGGCAATGAAGCGGAACGCCATGCGAAATACGAAAAAATAGCAAAACGCCATACCGGCAATGAAAAGCAACACACTCCCAGCAACCAGGGGCAAAGCCAGACGGCGTTCGTGCGCATAAAGCCCCGGGGCGACGAAGGCCCACGCCTGATAGAGCACATAGGGCAAAGCCAGCACAAAAGCCACCAGCATCGTCACTTTGATCGGCACGAAAAACGGCGTGACTACCCCGGTGGCAATCATGTGCGTGCCGGACGGCAAGGTGGATATCAGCGGCCAAGCAAGAAAGTCGTAGATATCGCTCGACCAGGGCAGCAGGCAGATAAAAAGCACCCCTACGGCAACGAGCGCGCGCAGCAGGCGGGCTCGCAACTCGATCAGGTGCGAAATGAAATTCTCTTGCTCGGCGCTCATACGGCATCCGCCGACTTCGCTGGGACGGGCGCATCCAGTTCCAACGTGCGCTGCGGTTCCTGTGTGCTGTCTTGCCCAGCGCTTTCCAGCGCGGCGGATTCCTGCGATGGCGCGGCGGCAGTTTCATCCGGATCGTATTCATCAGGCAGGCTCAACGCCTCCTGCACGTCAGATTGAACCTTTCCCACTTCTTCGCGTAGCGACTGTTCGAGCGTCCGCGCCTGCTCCTGCAATTTTTTCAGTTCGTCGATCTGCATTTCGCGCCGGATGTCGGCTTTCACATCCGAGATGTAACGCTGCATCCGCCCGAGCAGATGTCCGGCAGTACGCGCCACGCCGGGCAGGCGTTCGGGGCCGACCACTATCAGCAGCACGATGGCAATGACGATGAGCTCCGAGAAGCCAAGATCGAACATGTCTTTAGAAACCTATCGTCGTCATCGCTGCCGCACGGGGCGGGCATCAGGCGGATTTTTCCGGGTCATTGACAACTTTCTCGCGCGCTTCGCCTTCAATGACCGTGCCTTCCTGTGCAGTAACCCGAGCCGCCGGGGTTGATGCGGCAGCGGCATCGCCTTCCTTGAGTCCTTCTTTGAAACCACGCACCGCACCACCAAGGTCCTGACCCATATTGCGCAATTTCTTCGTGCCGAAAACCAGCACGACGATCAACAAAACAATGAGCCAGTGCCAGATGCTGAACGAACCCATAGGGATCCTCCTTTAAATTTTTGTCACCATCGGGCCGACCGGCTCCGGCCCGCCCAGAATGTGCAAATGTAGGTGCGACACTTCCTGACCGCCGACCCTGCCCGTGTTGATGATGCAACGAAAACCGTCATCGCTGCCATGTTCCACCGCAAGTTTTTGCGCAACAGCGAGCATCCGCCCCAACACCGGCTCATCCTCCGCGCCCACATGGGCTAGCGAGGCGATGTGCTTCCTGGGAATCACGAGCAGGTGCGTGGGCCGCAACGGATGAATGTCGTGGAAAGCAACGACCTGATCGTCTTCAAAGCATTTTTTGGCGGGGATTTCGCCCGCCGCGATTTTGCAGAAAATGCACTCACCCATATCGTTCTCCGTGAGCCAGGGTACGGATGCCCAGGGTACGGATGCTTTTCATCCAGGCCACCGCGCCCGTTTTTCCTCGATGCCCGAAATGCCCTCGCGCCGCGCCAGTTCCCGGCGCACATCGCCGATCGACAGGCCATGGAAGGCGAGCAGCACCATGATGTGAAAAACCACGTCCGCCGCTTCACGAGCGATACTATTAGGTTGCCCGTCCTTGCTCGCCATGATGAGTTCGGCGACTTCTTCGCCAATTTTTTTCAGGATTGCATCCGGCCCCTTGGCGTAGAGTTTCGCCGTGTAAGAGCTTTTCGGGTCGGCATTGCGGCGCATGGCCAACGTGGCGGAAAGCCGTGCGAACACATCATCGGCAGGGGGTGCGACGTCGATCACTTTTTGGGACTCCCCTTGTAAATATCTTTCGGATCCTTCAGCACTGGCTCGGCATCTTCCCATTTTTTGGCAGCAAAGGACAGTCGCCGGAAAAAACAGCTTTGCCGCCCGGTATGGCAGGCAATGCCGCCCACCTGCTCGATGGAAAGCAACAGCGCGTCGCCATCGCAATCGGCACGCAGGTCGAGCACCTTTTGTACATGACCCGATTCTTCGCCCTTATGCCAGAGACGCGCACGGGAACGCGACCAATACACGGCCTCACCCGTCTCTACGGTACGCGCCAGCGCCTCGCGGCTCATCCAGGCGAACATCAACACCTTGCCGGCTTCCTGCGCAATGACGGGGATCAGGCCGTCGGCGTCCCACGTGAGGGCATCGATCCAGTCCGCGCCCACGCTCACAAGCGTACCTCGATCCCGCGCGCGCGCATGAACTCCTTGACTTCGCGCACCGTGAACTTGCCAAAATGGAAAATACCCGCCGCAAGCACCGCATCGGCATGCCCAATGCTCACGCCATCGGCCAAATCCTCAAGCGTGCCGGCCCCGCCGCTGGCAATTACCGGGATGTGCACCGCGTCGGCTACCGCGCGGGTGAGTTCGAGATCGAACCCGATATTGGTTCCGTCCCGATCCATGCTGGTAAGCAGGATTTCCCCCGCACCCAGGCTTTCCAACTGCAACGCCCATTCCACCGCGTCCAGCCCCGTGCCTTTGCGCCCGCCATGCGTAAACACTTCCCACTGACCCGGCGCTTTTTGTTTGGCGTCGATGGCCGCCACGATGCACTGATTGCCCACTTTGCTGCTGGCTTCCCGCACGAGTTGCGGGTTGTTGACCGCCGCCGTGTTGATGCTCACTTTGTCCGCCCCGGCATTGAGAAGGCGGCGCACATCCTCGACTGTGCGCACGCCGCCCCCTACGGTCAGCGGGATGAAAATCTGCTCGGCCACCTTTTCGACCACATGGACGATGGTGTCGCGTTCGTCTGAACTGGCCGTGATGTCGAGAAACGTTAGTTCGTCCGCGCCCTGTTCGTCATAGCGGCGCGCAATTTCCACCGGGTCGCCCGCATCGCGCAGGTCGACGAAGTTCGTGCCCTTGACCACCCTTCCGGCGTGCACATCCAGGCATGGAATGATACGTTTGGTCAACATCAGAGATCCTCCTTTGAAAGTTCGTCGGCGCGAGCTTGCGCAGCGGCAAAATCGAGCGTGCCTTGATAAATCGCGCGCCCGGTAATGGCGGCCACCACGCCTTCATCTTCGATTGCGCACAGGGCTTCGATGTCGGTCAGGTTTGCCACGCCGCCGCTGGCAATCACGGGAATGCGCAATGCCTGCGCCAGTCGCACCGTCGCTTCGATATTAACCCCGGAGAGCATACCGTCACGCCCGATGTCGGTATAGATCACCGCCTCGACACCGTAATCCTCGAATTTCCTCGCCAGGTCGACCACGTCGTGCCCGGTGACTTTCGACCAGCCGTCGACGGCCACCTTGCCGTCGCGCGCGTCCAGCCCGACGATGATATGCCCCGGAAAAGCGCCGCAGGCATCATGCACCAAGCCGGGATGTTTGACAGCTGCCGTGCCGATGATGGCGTAGCTGATGCCGCTATCGAGATACCGTTCAATGGTATCCAGGTCGCGGATGCCGCCACCGAGTTGCACCGGGATGTCGTCACCGACTTCCTCGATAATGGTGCGAATCGCCTTACCGTTAACAGGCTTACCGGCGAAAGCGCCATTCAGGTCGACCAGGTGCAGTCGTCGCGCACCTTGTTCGATCCAATGGCGCGCCATCTTGGCAGGCGCATCCGAAAATACCGTGGCCTCGTTCATTTCGCCCTGTTTGAGGCGAACGCAATGGCCATCCTTGAGATCAATGGCAGGAATGAGCAACATATTGAAATATCATGGAAAGTGGAACATGCGAGACGCAACTCAAGGCGCCCAGTGGATAAAATTAGACAGCAGACGCAAGCCCGCGTGCGCGCTTTTTTCGGGGTGAAACTGAATTGCGAAAATATTAGCCTGCCCTACTGCACTGGTAAAGCGGGTACCATAACTCGTTTCGGCAGCAGTCATGTTGGGGTCGGCAGGCTGCACGCAATAGCTGTGCACAAAATAAAAACGATCCCCATCGGGAATCCCTTCCCAGAGTGGATGCGGCTGCCGCTGCCACACTTTGTTCCAGCCCATGTGCGGCACTTTCAGGCGCACACCCGCCGGATCGAACATCTCTTGGGAAAAACGCGCAACCACCCCCGCAAGAACGCCCAGCCCTGGCACATCACCCTCGCTGCTATGCTCGAACAACATTTGCAGGCCGATACAGATTCCCAAAAAGGGTTTCGATGCCGCCGCGTCCAACACCGCCGGACGCAGGCCGCGTGCATCGAGTTCACGCATGCAGTCGGGCATCGCCCCTTGGCCTGGGAACACCACACGGTCAGCAGCGGCCACCCGCGCCGCGTCCGCTGTGACATCCACCCGGAACGCAGGCGCGACATGTTCAATGGCCTTGGCAACCGAACGCAGGTTCCCCATGCCGTAGTCGATAATGGCTACCGTGCTCATCGTGTTCGTGCCCAATTACCAGATAACGCCGCTATGGGAAGATTTGCGCCTCAGAGAGCGCCCTTGGTTGAAGGCACGACGCCCGCCGCACGCTCATCACGTTCGACGGCCATGCGCAACGCACGGGCAAACGCCTTGAAAATGGTTTCGCATTGGTGGTGCGCATTATCGCCGCGCAGGTTGTCGACGTGCAGCGTCACCCCAGCATGATTGACGAAACCCTGGAAAAACTCGCGCGCGAGATCAACGTCGAACCCGCCAACGCGCTCACGGGCAAAATCCGCACAGTAGAAAAGCCCCGGCCGTCCGGAAAGATCGAGCGCCACCCTTGAGAGTGATTCATCGAGCGGCACATAAGCATGACCGTAACGGTACACACCCTTTTTGTCCCCCATCGCCTTGGCAAACGCCTGCCCGAGCGTAATGCCGACATCCTCAACTGAATGATGGTCGTCGATATGGATATCGCCTTCGCAATGTACATCGAGATCGATGAAACCGTGACGCGCGACCTGATCGAGCATGTGGTCAAGAAACGGCACGCCGGTATCGAGCTTGGCCTGCCCTGCGCCATCCAGATCGATACGCACCGAAATACGAGTTTCGGCAGTGTTGCGGGTAAGGCTGGCCTGACGCATGTTCAACTTGTAAAACGATGAATGAAATAGCGCATGATACCATTATCAATCCATTGCCCGTCTATCCTTTATTTCAAACAGTTTTTATATGAGCCGCTACTGGAGCGCCGTCACCCACGGACTGACCCCCTACGTTCCAGGTGAACAGCCTGTGCTCGACAACCTCATCAAACTCAACACCAACGAAAACCCCTACGGGCCTTCCCCAAAAGCGCTTGCCGCCATCCGCGCAGCAACTGAGGACACGTTGCGGCTCTACCCCGACCCGGACGCCAAAGCCCTCAAGGCCACACTTGCCCACCGTTACAAGGTCGGCCCGGAACAAGTCTTCGTTGGCAACGGCTCAGACGAAGTACTGGCCCTTGCATTTATCGGCCTGTTGAAGCACGTGCGCCCCCTGTGGATCCCGGATGTCACCTACAGTTTCTACCCGGTCTATTGCGCCCTCTACGGCATCGAATACCGCCAGGTTCCGCTCGATGACGGTTTCGTCCTGCGTCCGGAAGATTATTTCCCCTGCGGGGAAAACCGTGCCGGCGCCATTGCATTTCCCAACCCGAACGCCCCTACAGGCCGCCTGCTGCCGCTCGCCGATGTCGAACGCATCGTTGCCGCCAACCCGGAAGCCACCGTGCTGGTCGACGAGGCTTACATCGATTTCGCCGACCAGGATGACGCCAGCGCCATTGCCCTCGTCGACCGCCACCCCAACCTGCTGGTTGTCCACACTTTCTCGAAGAGCCGGGCGCTCGCCGGATTACGGATTGGCTTCGCCATCGGCCAGCGCAACCTGATTGCCGGACTGGAGCGGGTCAAGAACAGCTTTAACTCCTACCCGCTCGACCGTCTGGCGCTTGCAGGCGCGCTGGCCTCGCTGGAAGATGAACCCTGGTTCCAGGCAAGCCGCAGCAAAATCATCGCCACCCGCGCCACGCTCACCGCGCAACTACAGGCACTCGGCTTGGAAGTCCTGCCCTCGGCAGCCAATTTCGTTTTTGCCCGCCCGACCGGCTTTGATGCGGCTGAACTTGCCGCCGAATTGCGCAAGCGCGCTATCATCGTGCGCCACTTCAAAATACCGAGAACTGCACAATACCTGCGCATCACCATTGGTAACGACAACCAGTGTACGGCGCTGACCGATTCCCTGCGAGATATTCTGGGCACAACGCGATGACGAAGACAAAAGACATCCTTGTCGCCATCATTCTCACACTTTTTGCGGCGCTTACCCTCTATTATCAATACCGTGACAAGGAGCCCGCCACGGCCGAGGAAGCCCTCCTGGCCGTGCTCGCCAAAGTGGAAGGCTCAATAAGGCTCGATGAACTTGACTTGGGCAATGCCATCAAACAGGTGCGCGGCAACGGCGAACCGATCCTGGTGAGCTTTGAAGATCCGAATTGTTCTTACTGCGTCAAACTGGACAAGAAACTGAACCATCTGGACAACGTCACCCTCTACACCTTCCTGATTCCCATATTGTCGGAAGATTCCGTCATCAGAGCACGCCGCATCTGGTGCGCCCCCAACCCTGCCACGGCCTGGAACGACTGGATGCTGAAACGCCGCCTGCCTTCCGGCGCAGGCGAGTGCGACACCACGGCCATTGACAGGAACCTTGTGCTCGGTGAAACAATGGGCATTCGAGGCGTGCCGCATCTATTCCAGGCAAAATAGCACCTCCCAACTACAGGAAACGTACATGGAACACTTTGGTTTCCCGCTGGAAGCAATACTTATCTTTATCGGCGTGATATCCATCTCCGTCTATCTCGATCTTTTTGCCCACAAGAAAAACACCGAAATCTCGCTGAAGGATGCTGCCGGCTGGTCCATATTCTGGATTGTCCTCGCGATCCTGTTCTATGGCTACCTGTGGGTCAGGTTCGACAAAAAATGGGCCGACCTCTACCTTACCGGGTACGCGCTCGAAAAATCCCTCTCGGTCGACAACTTGATGGTTTTCATGGCTATTTTTGCCTCGTTCGGCATCAAGGGCGCGTTGCAGCACCGCATCCTCTACTACGGCATCATGGGCGCGCTGGTCTTTCGCGCCATTTTCGTCGTCATCGGGACAGAGCTATTCTACGCAAGCCCCTGGGTGGGGTTCCTCTTCGCCGCCTTCGTGATCTGGACTGCGGTCAAGATGCTGCAAAAGCGCGATCATGCGGGTGACATAGAAGACTACTCGGATCACTGGTCTGTCCGGCTCACCAGTAGACTGCTCCCTGTCTATCCCAAACTGTATCTGAACCGCTTCTTCATCCGCCACGGACAGATTCCCGGCAATGAAACTGATCTCCCATCAAGCACAAAAAACGCGCTATATGCCACTCCGGCTTTCCTGTGCCTGATGGCCATCGAGACCTCCGACGTCGCCTTCGCCTTCGATTCCGTCCCTGCCGTCATCGCCGTCACGCAGGAGCCGCTTCTTGTCTATGCTGCAATGATTTTCGCCATTCTCGGTCTGCGCAGCCTCTATTTCGTACTGGCTGCACTCACCAAATACCTGATATATCTTGAAAAAGCCGTTATCTTCCTGCTATTTTACATCGGCATGAAAATGACACTCCAATCCTGGAACCACGCTGTTTTCGACACCGGCTTTTCTATCCCCCCAGGATGGAGCCTTGCCATCGTTCTTGGTATGCTGTGTGCCGGTGTCGCTGCTTCCCTTCTTTTCCCAAAAAAAGAATAGTCCACAAGGAAACCGATCATGGCCCGTCTACGTGTTTATGCAAATGTTATTAAAACGGTATCGGCTGCCTGCGTATTAGCGCTATTGCCGGTGGTTCTTTCCGCCTTCCTTGCCCTGGGCAATAGCGTTGCCCAGGCAGCGCAACCGACGGGCCTGCGCGCCTTCGCTTCGGAAAAAGAACTGAATGCCTGGCTGCAGGAAAAAAAGAACCTTCTCGAAGAAAGCCTGCGCGGACAGGACAAGCTCAATGCCCTTCCCAATGGCGATATCAATATGGTGGATGCACCGCCATTAGCGGCTGCGCCCAAGGCGGCTGCGATGGCCGACACTGGAAGTTCGGCACAAAGCGAATCCGTCACCAACAACCAGACAGAGGGTGTGGATGAAGGAGGGATCGTCAAGGTTCACAAAAACCATCTGGTCATCCTGCGTCGGGGGCGCCTCTTTACCGTGCGTGTCGGTGACAACGCCTTACAGCCCGTCGACATGCAGGACGCTTTTGCGCCGGGTTCCAGCGGCCATGCCTGGTACGACGAGATGCTGGTTTCCGGCAATACCATCGTGGTCATCGGCTACAGCTACAGCAAGGGCGGCACGGAAGTCATCCTGTTTGGCATCGACGATGGCGGACGCCTGACCTATCGCGCCACCTACGTCCTGCGCTCCAACGACTACTATTCCTCGCGCAACTATGCCAGCCGCCTGATCGGCAATACCCTGATCTTTTATACCCCGCTGTTTCTCAATTTTCACCGCAATCCGCTAGACAATTTCCCTGCCGCCTTGCGCTGGCAACAAAATGAAAAACCCGAATTCAGGCCGATTGCGCCCGCGACCCGGATTTATCGCACAGCGGATGACCTCGACCCGACCAAGGAGAGCATCGCCCTGCACACGGTCACGACCTGCAAGATTGCCGAAGACAAGCTGACGTGCTCGGCCTCGGCAGTGCTGGGTCCCTCCGGCCGCGAATTTTATGTCGCCAGGGATGCAGTGTATGTCTGGAGCGTGTCCTTTCACCGTATTGACAGAGAATCCGCCAATCAGGTGCCCGTTCCCGCCTCTGTCTTTCGCCTGCCTTTGAATACGCAGGAAGTGCCCACAGCCCTGAAAGTTCGCGGCAGCCCCATCGATCAGTTTTCCTTTTTAGAAAGCGCGGACGGGTATCTCAATGTGCTGCTCCGCGCAGAAGGCCCCGTGCCTTCCATGTGGGCATCCGAACTGGGTAGCCATGAACTCGCCCTATTGCGGACGCCCTTGCGTGGTTTTGGCGACGGTTCGGCCTCGGCGCCACTCGAACACTACCATCCGCTTCCCGCACCAAAAGGCGGAAGAAGCCTTCAGAACCGCTATATCGGCGATTATCTCGTCTATGGTGCAGGGCATACCTGGGAACGGGCACAGGGAAATACGTTCGGTCTGGCTTATCTCCTGAAATGGAACAATCCCGGCCAGCCCGAGGGTATCGTCCTGCCGCACCGCGTTGACCGCATCGAGGCCTTGGGAAAATCGCCGCTTCTGGTGGGCGGAAATGAGGACGACCTGTATTTCAGCGTTCTTGACTTCCAGCCTGTAACCTCTTCCCGGCAATCGCGTGAAACCTCATACATCAACGGCGTAAAACCGGCATCGAAGCAGACAGCGCGCATTGCCGACACCTTCAAGCTGAAGGATGCCGCGCAGGGCGAAACCCGCAGCCATGGTTTTTTCTATAAACCCGATACAGCCGATGGCGAAAGTGGCCTGCTGGGGCTGCCTTACGCACGCAGTGACCGTCCCGGCTGGAAGCAATTAAAGGATCCCTCCAGCGGCATCATTTTCCTGAAAAACGATCGTTTGCGCTTCTCCGAAGCAGGCGCATTAACCGCCTCCCTCAACGACCAGAACAACGACGATCAATGCAAGGCTTCCTGCACAGACTGGTATGGCAACTCGCGCCCGCTTTTCGTTGCGAAGCGAATTTTCGCGCTGATGGGCTACGAGATCGTAGAAGGGAAAATGGTCAACAAACACCTGAAAGAAACCCGGCGCATCAACTTTTTCCAAAAACAGGAAAAACGGCAATAGGAAATGGGTAACGCGTCGTTATCCGCAACACAACCAATGAGGAAAGATCCCATGCAACCATCCATGCGGTTTCTGTCAATTCTGTTCCTGGCCTGCACGCTCATTCCGTCCTTCGTTTCCGCCCAAAACGCGCCGAACCGCGAAATCTGGAAAGCGGGCGATATGACTGTGACGGTCATTCAGGATTCGCCGGGTGAAATGTCGGTTTCCCTTTTCAGTGGCCCAGCTTCCGAAGAAGAAAAATCGAAATACTTCACCAACGGCAAAGCCGAAGCCGGCACCAACGTATTCCTGCTGCGGGCAGGCGGCAAAATCGCGCTGTTCGACGCGGGAGCCGGGACGTTATTCAAATCTCCGGGAAAACTGCCCGAAACACTTGCCAGCCTGGGCATCAAGCCGGAAGACGTCGACTACGTCCTGCTCACCCACATGCACATGGATCATATCGGCGGGCTATTGCAGGAAGAAAAACGCGCCTTCCCCAAAGCAAAACTGCTGGTTGCAAAAGTTGAACTCAATTCATGGATAGCCCTTGCAGCGGAAAACCCCTCCCACGCCAACGCAGCCAAGGTCAAATCCGTCATCTCTGCCTACGGGGACGACATCCTGCCGCCCTTTGCATTCGGCGACACGTTGCTGCCGGGCGTAAAGGCGCTGGACGCTTCCGGCCATACGCCGGGCCACACTGTCTACCAACTCACGGCCGACGGAAAAAGCCTGCTCATCGTCGGCGACCTGATCCACGCCATGCCCCTGCAATTCGCCCTGCCCGACGAGTGCCCGTCCTACGACATGGCCCCGCCCCAGGCCATCCAATCCCGCAAACGCATCTTTGCCCTCGCCACGAAAGATGGGATACCCATCGCTGGGGTGCATTTCCCCTTCGTAAACGCCGTGGGCACGGTCAAACAGGACGGCAAAGGATGGAAGTTCGAGCGAATGCAGTAAGACCCGATACGTAGATCCCTCATACTCAAAGTAACTATTCAGAACCGCCCTTCAGGCTCGGGTTCGGCTCTGCGCCCTGAAGGACGGGGTTTTAAACCAAAATCCGTTTTACGATGAAAAAAATCCTGCTTTCGATCCTTCTTGGCATTGCCATATTCTTTCTTCTCATGTCCTTTCCCATACAGGAAAGGTCGCCGCACGCGCTACCCTGGGAAATTGAACTGGATGAAACGGGGCATACCCGTGTTTTCGGTCTTTCGCCTGGGGCAGACACCCTGAATGACGTAATAGCGCGTTTTGGCGGCGACATGGAACTTGCCATCATCGTTGCTGCCAACATCCCCAGAGGCGAAGAAGCAAAGGACGCCGCCCTGGAGGGGTATTTCCATCAAGTCACCCTCGGTTTCGTACATGCGCGGCTGATCATCACCCTGGATGCACCGCCTTCGATGATCGCTTCGATGCTTGAGCGTTCAATCAAAAAAGAGTATCTGCGAAACGGCAGCCGGAAATTCATCCTGCATCCTAACGACACCAGACTTGCCGGGACTTTGCCACTTGTAGCGCTCACCCTGATCCCCAGCGCACAACTGGATGCCGAAACCATCGTCTCGCGCTTTGGCACTCCCGCTGCCATCATCCCCATGGGAGAAACCCTGCAACACTACCTGTATCCGGACAAAGGCCTGGATGTCGTACTCGACAGCAAGGGAAAGGAAATCCTGCAATATGTCGCACCGGCCAACTTCGAGCAGCGCATCATGCACCGACTCAAACCGGAAAACGTAAAACCCGAACAGTAACTCTATATATCTTCCCTTCCCCCGCAAGCGGACGAGGCAAGCACATGCCCCTCCTCCGCTTACGCAGGGCGATTGCACCTGTTTTGTCATGACACTATGAAGCGGCAGCACGAAATATTGCACCCACATCTGAAGAGAACTTGGCCATCATCCGGCGGCGTGTTGTCCGCCATTCCTGGCATGCAGATCGAATGGTGATGTAGATCGGACAAGCTGCGCAGCGGCGGCCTCCGACGGTCGTACCGTCCGATGCGAGAGCA
>WREK01000004.1 GCA_009779355.1 Betaproteobacteria bacterium
CGCTCTTCCAGCGTCCGGTAGCTGAATAGCGTGTCCTGCGTTGTGTCGGGACTTCTCATCTTCTTTCTCCTGCTTGGGCATTAGCCTAAATTATACCATAAGCATTTACTGAATGGGGGTTTTGAGGGGGTTTTTGAGCATCCTGTTAGGTTTCTTATGGGTATAATTCCAAAAATTAAAAGCCGGCAGGCAATTGCCTGTCGGCTTGTTACTACCCCTCCCTCACTTTTCTATATGCGGCTCTACGATCCGCCTGTAAAACTCATGGAAATGCTGCATTCCATCTTCGAACGGTGATTGATACGGCCCGATTTCGTTACGGCCCTCTTTAAGCAGCACCCGCCGTCCACGATCCATGCGCTCGCCGATGTCGTCATCCTCAATAGCGGTTTCCATATAGGCGGCCTGCTCGGCTTCTACAAATTCGCGCTCGAATTCGACAATTTCCTCAGGGTAGTAGAACTCCACCATGTTGAGCGTCTTGTGGACGTCGCGCGGGATTACCGTGCTCACCACAAGCACATGCGGATACCACTCCACCATGATGTTCGGATAGTAAGTAAGCCAGATCGCGCCGCACGAAGGACGTTTTTCGCCGTAAAGAGCGAGCACGGCCTTTTGCCAGCGTTCATAGACATCGGAACCGGGCTTGTCGAGTGCCGTAATGCCAACCTGTTGCACAGAATACCATTCGCCGAATTGCCAGGTGAGGTCGTCACAGGTAACGAAATTGCCCAGCCCCGGATGATAAGGAATGACGTGGTAGTCCTCCAGATAGACTTCGATGAAGGTTTTCCAGTTGTAATTGCATTCGTGGAGTTCGACCCGGTCGAGCTTGAAGCCGGTGAAATCCAGATGCTTTGCCACCTCCATCCCGGCAAGGTCTTGCGCCGCCGAGCGCGGCCCGGCAAAGAGCATGCCGTTCCAGGACTCCAGTTTGTCGCGCTTGAGATTGAGACAAGGGTTGTCCGGGAAGTGCGGCGCACCCAGGAGTGAGCCCTGGTTATCATAAGTCCAACGATGAATGGGACAAACGATGTTGTCGGTTTTCCCCGCGCCTTGCAACATGACCGCCTGGCGGTGGCGACAGATATTAGCGAGCCGGTAAATTCCATCAGCATTTCGATACAACAGCCCGGCATGATCAAGCCATTCCTGGGAACGGTAGTTACCCACTCCGGGAACCATCAGTTCATGGCCGGCATACCCCGGGCCTTCATCAAAAAGAAGTTTCTTCTCCAATTCAAATATTTTTTCGTCGAAATACCATGACACCGGAAATTGTGAAACCCCCGGCATCAGCCGAACCGTAGAAGCAATGTCGGACATCCCCACCCCCCATAAAAAAAGTAAACAAGAAGCTGGAAAAAAAAGACGCGCCACCGTGTCAAGCCAATTTGACCGCCGGATGCACGTTCATGTATTTTCTCATATCTTGCCAGTAATTGTTTTTTCTCTCACTATTGGGGTTTTCCACGCTCCGCACCATGACCAAGTCGGCGCCCCCCCCAAAGACCTTTGAAGCCGCCGTGTCGGAACTGGAAGCCATTGTCCGACAGATGGAAACAGGCTCCCTGCCGCTCGAACAGGCGCTTGAGCAGTACCAGCGTGGCATCGTCCTGCTCCGCCACTGCCAGGACAGGCTCGATGCGGCTGAACAACAAATCCGGATTCTGGAAGGCGACACGCTCGTTCCATTCCAGCCGGACGATTCCAGCGCAAACGACAGCGTGCATCAAGGCGATCCCACCAGAGGCTGAAGCGCCATGAATTTTCCCGACTGGCTGACCTATATACAGCAGCGTACCGAAACGGCCCTGCATGCCGTGTTGCCTGCCGCCACTCTTGCCCCGGTCAGGCTGCATGAGGCCATGCGCTACGCCGTTCTCGGCGGCGGTAAACGGATACGCGCCCTGCTGGTGCATGGCACGGGCGGGTTTCTCACGCATGCGGGGCCGGAACAACTCGACCACGCCGCCTGTGCCGTGGAGTTGACCCACGCCTATTCGCTCATCCATGACGACCTGCCGTGCATGGATGATGACAAGCTACGCCGTGGCAAACCCACCGTCCATGTCGAGTACGACGAGGCCACGGCACTGCTCGCGGGCGATGCCCTGCAAACCCTCGCCTTCCAGGTGCTGGCCGAACATCCGGTAAGCGCCACCGCTTCCGGACAGCTCGAAACGATCCAGTTATTGGCCCAGGCAGCTGGCTCGCACGGCATGGCAGGCGGGCAGGCATCTGACATTGCCTCTGCAGGGTGCGAGCTGACACGCGAGGAACTCGAATTCATGCACGTGCGCAAGACCGGGGCACTGATCCGCGCCGCCGTCCTCATCGGCGCGCGTGCGGGTGAAGGGACGAACGACGTCCGGCGGCAGCGGCTCGACCTTTACGCCAAGCGCATCGGCTTGCTATATCAGGTAGTCGACGATATTCTCGACGCGACATCCGATACTGCCACCCTGGGCAAAACGGCAGGTAAGGACGCCTCGCATAACAAGCCGACTTATGTCAGTCTGTTGGGGCTGCCTGAAGCCCGGCGCTTTGCCGAGGATTTGCTGGCTGAAGCCCATGACGCGCTCACCCATTTGGGCGAACGCGCCAGCCGCCTGCACGAACTGGCCGATTTCATCGCGCATCGCACTTCCTGACCCACACTAACCAGAAAGATGTCCGATTATCCTTGCCTCGACCGCATCCATTCCCCGGCAGACATACGTACACTCAACCGCAATGAGCTGCCGGTGCTGGCCAATGAACTCAGGCGCTTCCTGATCGAATCGGTCTCGAAAACCGGCGGGCACCTGTCTTCCAATCTCGGCACGGTCGAACTCACCGTTGCCCTGCACTACGTTTTCAGTACCCCCGAAGACCGCATCGTATGGGATGTCGGCCACCAAACCTACAGTCACAAGATTCTCACAGGTCGACGCAGCGAAATGGCAGGGCTGCGCCACTATGGCGGTATCTCCGGCTTTCCGCGCCGTACCGAAAGCGAATACGACACCTTCGGCACGGCACACTCTTCGACTTCGATTTCAGCCGCGCTCGCAATGGCCATAGCCGCCCGCGACCATGGCGAGGCGCGTACTTCGATTGCCGTAATCGGCGATGGCGCAATGTCGGCCGGCATGGCGTTCGAGGCGCTCAACAACGCCGGCAGCATGAAAAACATCAACCTGCTGGTGATTCTCAACGACAACGAAATGTCGATCTCGCCGCCGGTCGGCGCGCTTTCCAATATCCTGGCCCGCCTGATGGCCCCATATGACGCGGCCCGCCGCCTCGGCAAAAAAGTGCTCTGCGTTGCCCCACCCGTGCTCGATCTGGCACGCAAGGTGGAAGAAGTCGCCAAGGGGATGGTCGCGCCAAATTCGCCTGGCACATTGTTCGAGGAGTTCGGGTTCCATTACTACGGCCCCATCGACGGGCATGACATTGATATTCTTATTCCGACTCTGCAAACCCTGCGTAATTTCAAAGGCCCGCGGTTCCTGCACGTCGTCACCCGCAAAGGCCGAGGTTACAAACTCGCCGAAGCCGATCCCATCCGTTATCACGGCGTGTCGACGTTCGATCACCGCACTGGGCTGCAGGAAGAAAAAGCCGAAATCAGGCCGACTTACACGCAGGTCTTCGGCGACTGGCTATGCGAGGCGGCGGCGCGTGACGCACGCGTCATCGGCATCACCCCTGCGATGTGCGAGGGTTCGGGACTCACTCGCTTCGCCCGCGAGTTCCCGGAGCGCTATTATGACGTAGGCATTGCCGAGCAACACGCGCTCACCTTTGCGGCAGGGCTGGCCTGTGAAGGGTTCCGCCCGGTCGTGGCAATCTACTCTACTTTCCTGCAACGCGCCTACGACCAACTCATCCACGACATTGCGCTGCAAAACCTGCCCGTGATCCTTGCCATCGACCGGGCCGGGCTGACCGGAGCCGACGGCGCGACCCATCACGGCGCCTTCGACCTTTCTTTTCTCGCCTGCGTACCCAACATGCTGGTGATGGCGCCCTCCGACGAAAACGAATGCCGTCAGATGCTCAATACTGCGCTATGCCACGAAGGCCCCTCCGCCGTGCGCTACCCGCGTGGAAAGGGGCCGGGGGCCGTGCCCGAAACCACCCTGTGCGCGCAGTTGCTCGTCGGCAAGGGCGAGATCCGCCGCAGCGGCCGGACAACGGCGCTACTAGCTTTCGGCAGCCTTCTTGCGCCCGCCCTGGAAGCAGGCGAGACGCTTAACGCCACCGTTGCCAACATGCGTTTCGTCAAACCCATCGATGAGGCTCTTATCGCCCAGCTTGCGCGGGAACACGATCTCCTCGTCACACTCGAAGAAAATGCCGTCATCGGCGGAGCCGGATCGGAAGTCGCCCGTGTCCTGGATACCCTGCCCGTGCGGCCCAGGCTTCTGCGGTTGGGGCTTCCCGACCGGTTCATCGACCACGGCGAACAGCGCCAGTTGCTCGCCGAAGCAGGGCTGGATGCCGCAGGCATCGTTGCCGCCATTGACTCTTCAGGCCAAAACAAATAACCACACACATGAATCATTGCGCTCCGATCCCCGACGTACAGGGCAGCCTTGATCGCCGCCACATCGCCATTGACAAGGTTGGCATCAAGAACATCCGCCATCCGATTCGTGTCCGCGACAAATCCGAAGGCATCCAGCACACCATCGCCGTCTTCAATATGTATGTCGGGTTGCCCCACAATTTCAAAGGAACCCACATGTCGCGCTTCGTCGAAATCCTCAACCGCGACGAACGGGAAATTTCCGTGGAATCCTTCGGCCCCATGCTGCGCATGATGGTTGGCCGCCTTGAAGCCAAAAGCGGCCACCTGGAGATGAACTTTCCCTATTTCATCTCCAAGACCGCCCCGGTTTCCGGTGTACATAGCCTGATGGACTACGAAGTGAGTTTCATCGGAACCATCACCGGGGATGGGCGCCATGACTTCACCCTCAAGGTCATCGTCCCCGTCACGAGCCTGTGCCCGTGTTCGAAGGAAATCTCCACCTACGGTGCGCACAACCAACGTTCGCACGTCACCGTCACCGCCACGCTCAACCAGTACATGTGGATCGAGGAAATCGTCCAGATTGTAGAAAACCTGGCGTCCTGCGAGGTATACGGCCTGCTCAAGCGCCCGGACGAAAAGTTCGTCACCGAACGCGCCTACGACAACCCCAAGTTCGTCGAAGACATGGTGCGCGACGTAGCGGCGGTGCTGAACGCCGAACCGCGCATCGATGCGTACATCGTGGAATCCGAAAACTTCGAGTCGATCCACAACCATTCGGCTTACGCACTGATCGAACGGGACAAGCGCAAAGCCTGAAGCCTAAAACAGCGTCTCCTTGGTAATCCCCCGCCGTCTGAGTATCTTCCGAAGCTGCCCCAGCGCCTCGATCTGTATCTGGCGTACCCGCTCGCGGGTAATGCCGAGTTGGGCAGAAAGTTCTTCAAGGGTCAGGACATCGCAGTCGATGCCATAGCGGCAGCGGATGATTGTGCGCTGTTTGTCGGTCAGGACGTCGATCCAGTGCCGCAGCAGGGCTTCGATTTCGCTGTTCTGGATTTGCAGATCCGGCGGCTCAATGGATTCATCGGCAAGCGACTCCCCTACCGACAGGGTAGGATCGATGTCGAGCGGCGCATCAAGCGAAACGGCGCGCTCGTCGAGAGCCAGGATGGCGCGCACCTCATCAACGGACTTATCGAGGCAGGAAGCAATCTCAGAAGTCAGGCAATTCCCCTGAAGACCGGCCTCGATCCGCCGTCGGGTACGCATGATCTGGTTGAGTTCTTTGTTGATGTGTACCGGCAAACGGATCGTGCGCGCCTGATTCATGATTGCGTGTTCGATGCTTTGCCTTATCCACCAGGTCGCATAGGTGGAAAAACGAAAACCTCGCTCGGGTTCGAACTTCCCCAGGGCATGGATAAGCCCGAGATTACCGTCTTCGACTAGGTCGAGGAGCGGAATGCCGCGATTGAGGTAACGCTTGGCAATATTGACCACCAAGCGCAGGTTGCACTTGATCATGGTCTGGCGCGCTTCAAAATCACCGGAGCGTACCTTGTGGGCCAGTGCAGCCTCTTCTTGCGCGCTCAACAGTGGATTGGCTGCGATTTCGCTCAGATAACGATACGTCGCGTCACTGAAATGCTCATCATCCGCAGGGAGATGTTCCTCCTGAAATACCTCCGCTTCAGGTGGAAGATCCAGTTCTTGACGTTCAGTATTGTCAGGATTGCCCGAATCTTCCATGTCCTTTTGTCACAAGCTGGGTAGATACTTCACCGGATCGACAGGCGTACCTTGCTTACGCAGTTCAAAGTGTAACTTGGGTCGATCAGCGTCGGAACTGCCGAGTTCGGCGATTTTTTGACCCTTGGCCACCTCTTGCCCTTCTTTCACGAGTATGACGCGATTGTGCGCATATGCCGTTAAATATTCGTCGTTATGCTTGACAATGACCATATTGCCAAGCCCACGCACGGCGCTACCCGCATAGGCAACCTTACCGCCTGCAGCAGCCAGCACGGGCGTACCCGGCGTTCCAGCAATATCAATACCCCGGTTGCGTGTCTTGCTATCACCGCCCATGGCTTCATCGAACCGACTGATGATTGTTCCTTTGACCGGCCACATCCAGTCTCCCGAAGCGCTGGGTTCCGGTGCACGGGTTTCCGGGGCACCGGGTTCCGAGGTACTGAGTTCCGGATGCGAGACGGTGGCAGCCGGCGCAAACTGCGCGCTGCTTGGCGGCTGCAAGCGCGCCCAGCCTTCCTCTGACCAGGCTTGCTTTCCTCCGCGCGGTTCGCGTTTGACCTCCGGCAAGCTCGCCATTTCAAGCTGCATCGGCGGCGGGGCAAGCGGCTCGGCAACCGCCCCCGGTGTGGCGACACGCAATACTTGCCCGACTTCGAGTTGTTCCGGCCTGGAAAGATTGTTCCAGGCGATGAGATCCTGCACTGGAACGCCATACAGGCGCGAAACGGCATAGAGGGTTTCCCCTTTGCGCACGACGTGTTCTCCCAACCGGGCGGCAGGCGGCGGCGAAATGGCCTCTGCCTGTCTGGGCGTCGTCCTTACCGTCTGCACGGGCTTGGAATCGCGCACAGGCGCGTTGTTTTTGTTACTGGAGCATCCTGCAGATAGCACGAACACCCCTGCCAATATTGGCAAAACAAAACGTTTCGCAAAAATCTCCTTGTTCATTCTATCCCCGTCAGCAATGGCACGAAGCGCACAGGAGGATCGCACTTACTTTCCTTGAAAACACTTCCCTGCCGTTCGATTAACAGCAAACGCTGGCCGGCGTCTCCCACTGGGATCAGTAACCTGCCTTCCGGTGCAAGCTGTGCTTTCAGCGCAAGCGGCACCTTCAACCCTCCTGCCGCAACGATGATGGTGTCGAAAGGCGCGGCTTCAGGCAGCCCCAGTGTACCATCGGCGCACTTCAATCTCAGATTAGGCAAACGTAATGGCCGCAAGTTCTTTCGCGCGCGGTCAAGCAGCATTTTCAGGCGTTCGACCGAGTAGACCTCGCTCGCCAGCATCGATAGCACGGCGGCCTGATAACCGCAGCCTGCACCGATTTCCAGCGTGCGGCCCAGTTCGTGCCTGTCGCACAGAATTTCGATCATACGCGCGACGACGTAAGGCTGCGAAATTGTCTGCTGCAAGCCAATGGGCAGGGCGCTATCATCGTAGGCGCTGAAAGCCAGCCCTTTCTCAACGAACTGGTGGCGGGGAATTGCATCCATCGCGGCCAACACTTTTTCGTTGCGGATTCCCTGCGCACGCAAGCGATCGATCATTCGCGCCCTGGCGCGGGCTGCATCGAAAACAGAAGTATGCAAAAACTTTGATCGGATCACGTTCATTGCGACAACCAGTCAGCAATTGCACCTGTTTGTGCGGTATGTGTCAGGTCGATCTGGAGTGGCGTAACCGAAACAAGACCATTAGCCACAGCGTGAAAATCCGTTCCTTCCCCTGCATCGGCCGCGCGGCCCGCCGCACCCACCCAATAGACGGTATCGCCGCGCGGGGTCGTGCCACGCACCACCGGTTCCGCCTTGTGACGCCTCCCCAGCCGCGTCACGCGCGGCGGCTTGAGACTCTCGTAAGGCAAATCCGGCACATTGATGTTGAGCAGGATGGGTTCCCGGAACGGCTGGCGTGAAAAACGATGAACGAAATCGACTGCCACCTGTGCAGCCGCTGAAAAATCGCTCGCATCACGGCTGACGAGCGATATCGCAAGCGAAGGCACTCCCAGCAAGTAACCTTCGGTGGCAGCGGCAACCGTGCCGGAATAGATCGTGTCATCACCCATGTTGGCTCCGTGATTGACACCAGAAATAACCATTTCTGGCAATTCTTCAAAGATTCCTGTTACTGCGAGGTGTACACAATCGCTTGGCGTACCATCGACGTAATAAAAACCGTTAGCCGCACGGCGCAAAGTCAGCGGGCGGTCGAGCGTCAGGGAATTGCTCGCTCCGCTGCGATCCCGCTCGGGCGCGACCACCGTGACCTCGGCCACGCTGGACAGCGCAAGCGCCAGCGCCGCGATCCCCGGAGCAAAATAACCATCATCGTTACTGATCAGAATACGCATTTTGATTTTTCCCGCAAAAAATCAGTCAAATTCTGTATTTTCCATGCTATCACAGCGGGTACGCCAGAAATGCTGAATATGACAACATTTGGCATAATTTCCTTCTTGAGGGAACCAGCGACCTTCGGCAGGCCGTAGGAAGCAGTCGCACTTTCCCCTATGGCTATTTGGAAGTCGGCTCGGAGTCGGCATCCAACACAACAGCCCCCTCTGTCATCACATCTTCCTTGCTTAGGTCATCGGGAAAAACCGTGCGGATTGGGCGTTGTTGAAACGACTTTGAACCGCTATCAAATGCCTTCAACTCCAGTCTCAAGCGCGGCTCAGTCGCCACAGGCTTTACCTCCATCCGCGCAGTACTCACCTTGTCTTTGCTGCCATTGAGCACGCTTCCCGCAATCACGACATTGGCGTCTCGCAACCTGGTGAAAAGCGCATTGAGCTCGCGCACCCGTGTTTGATTCTGCTTGCACAAAACCAACGCTCCGCCCGCCCGCGATGCAATGGCCACGCTTTCAGCATATTTGGAAGCGGGAGGGGTGTCGATGAGAATGACATCGAAGCTGTTGGACAACTGCGCAACCATCCGATCCAGCAAAGGCCGCGTCAACAGTTCCTGTGGGTTCGGAGGCACCGGGCCAGAAGGGAGAACAGAAAGATCTACCAAAGACGGAACTTTGAACACGACATTGCCGGTAGCGCGCCCCCCCAGAATGGATGAAAGCCCGTTCCGGTTACTAATCCCGAAAAGCAGATGCAGGCCCGGGTCACGAAGGTCTGTATCGATCAGTAAAGTCCTCGCACCCAATTGCGAAAACACGACCGCCAGATTGGCAACGAACCAGGAACGCCCTTCCCCTTTTTCCGGACTTACGACCGCGAGCGCCCGGTTTCCATCGTTACCGTTGAACCAGCGTAGCATCAGTTGGCTACGAATCGCGCGTAACGCTTCCACCTGGGGAGAAAATGGGTCGTATGCCGCTACAACAGTCTCCAGAACCTTGCTCTCCCCACGTTGCAGGTAGGGATACCGGAACTGATGGGACAGGGCAAACCGGATATCGGCTTCCGTCGCAAGACCCAGTGAAATCGCCGTTTCGCCAAAGCGCAGCTTTCGCTTTTTTTGCTCGTCATAGATACGCTCAGCATCATCAAGAGAAATCCGTCCCACAGATACCAGGATTTCGCCGATCGACTGGTCACTCAGATGGGAAAAGTGTGCGCTGGTAGCGTCTTCCATCATTTTCCCTTTCAAGCAGCGGCTGAACGACGGAAAATACGGGACTTGGAACGAGATTTATCCAATCCAGGAATGACCCCAAGAAGGGGGACGTCCATATTCTGCACGATATCTTCGTTTCCTCGCACACGTTGATCGCTTAACTCAAGCAACAGCGCGATACCAACACCGAGCATGATCCCAAGAAATACGGCGATTACCGTGTTGAGCATGATCTTTGGGGAAGAATGTTCCAAAGGAGGGGTTGCGGGGGTCAACACCGAAACGTTGGTCTGCTGCGTCTGGCTTTCGAGATTCGTCTGCGCAAGACGCTGGGTGACGAGATCGTACGCTTTTTGAGCATTTTCGATGTCGCGTTGCAGCACTGCAATTTGATCCCTGTGTTTTTTGAGTTCGAGTACACGCGCCTGCTGCTTATCGATTGCCTCGGTGATTTCCTTCACGCGTGCCGTGCTGATGCGGGAAGTCGTGCCAAGCGATCTTGCCACCCGTTGGATTTCCATATCCACGCGCTGGCGCTGTTCAGCAATCTTCTCATTTAACTCGCGCATCATCGGATGGTTTTCGCCAAGCCGCTCAGATAACTGGCTACGATCCGCTTCAAGCCGCGCCAGTTCCGTCTTGAGGCTGGAAACTACCGGGTTGGCCATCACTTCAGGCAGGGATTCAGCAGAACCAGCCTGACTTTGACGAGAACTGCTCTCCGCACGCTGCCCCTGCGCTAGCGAAAGCTGGCTGTTGAGTTCCGCCAGACGCATATTTTCGACATCGAAGCGACCGTCCCCAGCCAGGATGCCATGTTCCTGTTCGTAAGCAGAAAGCTTACGCTGGGCGGCTTCGAGGTCATCGCGCACATCTTTTGTTTGTTTGTCAAACCAGTCCTTATATTGTCTTGCGGGATTCACTTTGAGTTCTACGTTGATTTCTATGAAGGCTTGGGAAAAAGCGTTCGCAATTGCTGCAGCGAATGTCGGATTAGGAGCCTGATAGCTTATATTGATGATATTGCTCTCCCGTGTCGTCGAAGGACGCACATCCAACCGTTTTCTAAGCAGTATTCCCAGCCAGACCCGGAACCCACTGTCTCCTCCTTCCCCTTTCGTTTCCTCACGCCATTGTTCCCGGTACTCAGCAACCTGATCCATCCTGGTCAAGGTGACGACACGCTGGGCAACACGTTCGGAGCCGATGATGTCGATCTGCGTTGCGAGATAGCCCTGAAGCACCTGAGGCACCCCCAGCAAGGGGTCAGCCACTTTCATATCGACCACCAACGACGCAGTAGCTCTATATTGCTTGGGCAACAGTAGACTGATCGTCAGCGTCAAAAGCACCACGCCGGCCGGGATTGCAAAGATAATCCAGCGGCGGGCATTTAAAATGAGAAGAAATTGTCGAAACGTCATAAAAAACCAATTAGAACAGGCTTTCCCTGACGTAGATCACGTCATCAGCCTTCAGGAGATCGTCGAGTCCGGGCTCCACCACTTTAAGCGAGCCGTCAGGCATGCGCCGGTGGATACGAAGCCCGCGCGTAGTGCCACGTGACGTGGTTCCCCCTCCAGAAGCCAAGCCCTGCATCACGCTCATGCTGCGTTCGAGACGAAAAGCGCCCGGACGGTTAACCTCTCCGTAGATATAGAACGTTGGCGCGCGATGTACGTAGATGATGTCCCCTGCGCCCATCACGATGTCATTTGTCATGTCGCTGCCGAGGAACAACGAGGGCAGGTCTATTTCACGGCGCATCTGTTTACCGTTGCGCACGCCAACAAAGATCACGACATCGGATCCTGTGGGTGCAATGCCGCCAGCAGCGGCGATCATGTCGGTCAGACGCAAATTCGCGGTTTCGAGTGGGAAACGGCCCGGCCTGTTGACTTGCCCGAGTACGGAAACCTGATTGCCACGGATCTGTAGCGGCAGCACGTTGACCTGTGGCTGGCGCACGAAACCGCCGTCCCGCAGACGGGCAGCAATCTCTTCCTCGGCAGCAGATATGCTCTTGTTGCCCACAGAAACTGCACCGAGCAACGGGAAGGTCAGCATGCCTTTCTCAGAGACACGCGCCTCAGTAGTAAGATCGGGGTTCTGAAATACCGTTACGCGAACAATGTCACCCGGCCCAAGAACGTATTCACGTTCGTCCGCAGCTTGCGCCACACCGGCAAAACCCAGGGTAAGCAGGATAAGAATGCTCAAAGGACGAAGGAATAGGGAAATCATTTGTATTTTGTTCCACGATGATAATTATTGACGGACGCCGGAGTTGCGACACCACATGGATCGCAACCCCGGCGGATGCCTTTTGACGTTTGTCACTTTACTTCAGTTTGACGCCCCCCTTCTCGATGATCGAGTGGATGGAGTCTTCAGACTCAGCTTTGGGCGACACGACTGTACCTTCCTCCGTAGCAGGAGCAGGGGCAGTAGCAGGCGATGCTGCTGCAGGGGGAGGAGGTGCGAACTCGCCGACGTAATCGATGGAAGCTGTGTCGCGCAAACGTTTGATCTCAGATTTGAGGCTCTCGGCACGAGTCTGATTGAGCAGGAAATTCTGAATGACAGGTTTCGCCGTATTGCGATCAACGGGCTCATCCCGCACATTAACGATGAAGATGAGAACCGCCCCCACCGGTGTCCGGGCAAAAGCCGCCTGACCCGCATTCAACTTGGCAAGGTTTTTGAGCACTTCAAGCGGGATCTGTTCCGCCGGTTTGATGCCCGCGTTCACGGCAAACGGAATTTTCTGTTCGTTGAACCAAGCCGTGAGCTGCTGCGGGTTAGTACTAGACTGCACTTGCGCGCGCACTTCCTCGAAACGCTCTGGCGCCACCTGGAGACTGATCTCCCGCAGGTCATAGATGCGGCGTTTGGTGAACAACTCAGGGTTTTTATCGAAAAACTCGTTGACCTGCGCCTCAGTCGGCTGCACTGCGCCACCCATGACCTGCTCGCCATAAGCGCGGGCAAGAATCTCCCGGCGAGAAAACTCGATCATCTGCATCACATTCGGATTGCGGTCGAGCTTGTTGCTTAAAGCCTGTTGCAACAGCAACTCCTGGTCGACGAGACGCTCGACAGCTACCGAACGCGCCTTGTCGATCTGATCCTGCGGGATATTGCCACTACGCGAAAGCAGGCCATTGACCTGATGAACGGAGATTTCTTCCTTGTTGACCTTGACGGCAACCTGGGAAGGAGATTTCTTTTCAGAACCTTCCTTGGCATTACAACCGGCAAGCATGCCGGTCATCCACACAGCGGCACAAAGTGTCGCAACAATACGGGCTGAAGAGGACATAAATATTCCCAAAAAAAACGGCCTTTATCGAAAGGCTCATAACACATTGTAACGGTATCGGCCTACCACCGAAACTGACCCGCCGACACCACCCAGACAAGTATTATGTTATGTCATGTCATATCATGGCATAACAAAAACACACCCTCTCAAAAGGTTATATTTCCCGACAACCACATCATCCGTGCACGATACTCGTAATATTTTGCCGCCGCGTCACGCCTTGTATCTTGAAAATTAAGCCCAACACTCGCATTGGAAATTGGCATGTACTGGACGTTAAGGCCATAAGACTGAGTCCTGGCATTTTTTGGATTGCTCAACCCCGCCGGCAGATAACCTGGATCCCCGCGATAGTTGCGATCCATATAGTCGTAACTGGCGCCAAAACGAATCTTGCTGGTAGCCACCCATGTCGGCCGGAAAGACCAACCTTGTGACACGGCATAATTTGAGATCATATCCTGATCCGCACCAACCTCGCGCCGCCAGGACAAGTCTAATATTGCTTTTCCGGTTGGCGTCCAAAGGAACGCAATTTTAGCTGTGGGGCCTGAAAAATTCCGATTAGGCGCCAAGTCGTACTTGCGCTTCGTATATCCGGCATAGCCATTCAGCCTCGTGGCACCAGTCAACCGCCATTGTCCGGAAAGCCGCACGTCAAACCGATTCCAGTCCCGTAACGATAGTTCCCCCGGAGAAAGTTCCTCTTTCTTCTTCCGGTTCGGATACTCCCCATCTTCCCAGATAAAGCCCAATACGATGCGGTTCCCGGTAGAGGGCCGGTAAGTAAAGTTCAAGCTTGCTTCCTGCGCTCTGTATTCGTCGTACGGCCTGGCGTCATTGCGATAGTCGCTACGGACGCCGGAGTAACCAAACCCTGTGGCCCAGTCCGGATGCCACCAGTAATCGGCATTGATGTTGAACCGGAGAAGCTGCCGCATGAGCCGTTCCCGCTCGACAGTGTTGGCTCCGGTGTAAGTGTTGTCATAACCGACAGATGACTCATTAAAGCTAACCCCAAGAATACCGCTCAAATGATCCCCTACCTGCCAGTCCCAACGCAGGCGCGCATCCCCTGATGTATTGTTAAGATCTGAATGACTGCTGTACAGGGTTCTGCCCAAGGCAAGCCCGGCATGAAAAGCCTGACGGCTGACTTCACTGTCGAAATCGACGCCTACCCTGGTCGTGGAAAAGGTGTCACTGCGCTTTCCTCCCGGCACGTCGGGATAATCGTCCGGCAAGCGGTATATGTTGCTGTCCCGAGAGAAAGTTTGTGAGACCCAGAAACTAAACGGGCTTTTCGTCTCGCCTTCTTGTGCGACAACCGAAGCCGCCTGAAAATACAGCAATGTAGCCACCCCGCCAACCAATATGGCGAACCTGCTCTGCTTACCGTTGTTCATAAACCAGAACCTCTGACATCAAAGTACAAAATATGGCACAAAATATGGCATTTGTTTTACCGTAAAGCTCAGGCGACCTGAATATCTAGTAGCGCCCCTGCAACCACACAACCCAAAATAGTATGGTTACCGCCCATACGTGTGCCGAAACCCGCACTCCGAAAAAGCGTAAAACTTCCGGCATCCATCACCGCAAAAACAGCCCAAGACCGCTGTCTGGCTCACACACAACTATCCCAAGACCAAGATGGAACCATACACTATCCAGGTCTACGCGACAAATGCGGCACAATACTCATCCTGGCGCCGCAGCTACATCCGCCCTCAAACCCGTCACAGATAGTCACAGATAGATGGGAAAGAGCCTTGGCTACCACTCAATTATGAAGTAGATACATAATACCCCAGCTTTTGGCACTGATCACACGCTAACCTGTCATGGTAGACCATAAATCGACAAAAATACAACTATCCACCCGGCAGTCTTCATCAACGCCAACAATCATAAACACCTATAATACATTAAAAATCAACATGTTATATGTGATTTTGCTGCATATCCGATCACCGGTTTAATAAATATCCATCGGATCCCAGGCATCATCGGAATGGTTATGCGTAGCCGGTAGATAAATTTGAAAAATGTAGATATAAAGCTGACATACCGTAGCGTTGGTGGACATGAACCCGACCGGGCAGTTTCGGACATTCGGCTTATTTTTTGAGCAGCCTTTTAAAGTGTAAAAATTATCGACGTCCGCCCGAATGCAAAAGTCATGTTGCTTCAATACTTGACAGGCAAATCCTCTGAAACAGCGGGGAATACGTGAACATATAAATCAAAATGTGATAAAAATTCATGCCGCGCGAAAGAGTGTAAAAATTACTGACTCCGTATTCCCCAAAATCGCAAAGACATCCTGATTTCAGCGGCTTAGATCACCAGACGGATAACTGGCCAGTAGTTCAATTGCTGCGCCAAACACCTCGTCCTTGCACTGCAACCGTGCCCGGCCCGCGCTCAACCACACACCGAAAAAACAGAAAATCTTTTTGATTATCAAATAGATAACTTACAAAGTCGGTTTCTGGCATCCATCACGCACTGGTGCAGGCATGGCTCATAGGAAGGCAAAAACATGTGAAAAACAGGCACGAAACTTGCATAGATTACTTACTCGTGCTGGTTTCTACGTAGATACTTTTACGTAGTTGCCTTTTCCCGCAGAGTCGGTTTTTCTTGCAAGGAGCGTTTCATGCTACAACTTAAAAAATCCGTCGCCGCCATCATTCTGGGGCTTGGCTGTGTTGCTGTCGCGCATGCTGTTGATGCGCAGTACATCGGCGAGCTTTCTTTAAGTAAACTGAATCTGGTTGGCATCGGACATGTCGGAAGTGCCAACAATCACACCTTCTCCAACACGTACACCTTCAAGGTAAGTGATGGCCTTCTGGGTATCAAAGACCCGCTATTGACCTCCTTGGTTTGGACCAACACGCACGTCGATAATGGCGCCTCCATCCTGGAGATTTCAGCGCTGACCGTCAGCTTGTTTGCAGGCTACGATGTTGATACGGGCACGGCTACTGCTATTTTCACGCGGGATGCCACTCTTCAACAGGCAGACACTGGACAGTTCGAGCTGTTTCTCGAGAGCGTCATCCCCCTGACAGAGTCTGCGTACACGCTAGTGCTTTCCGGCAGAACCACGGGAGATGCGGGCGGCATGTACAACTTTAACCTGATCGCCGCAACAGCCATACCCGAACCCGTCGAATACGCGATGCTGCTCGCGGGATTGGGCGTTGTCGGAATGGTCGTGCGCCGCCGGAAGATGAATATAAATTAAGGCTGCCGTAACGCCTGTATTCATGAAACCGACCGGGTGCTTTCGGGCACCCGGTCGGTTTTTTTGGGAACTATATCTTTAACTTCCAAAGTAGCGCATAGGTTGCCAAAGTAGCGCATAGGTTGCGGGTGAGCGCAACGAACCCCAACAGCCCTGCGCCACAACGTTGGGGTTTGCTACGCTCACCGCCAACCTATTTCCCTCTACGTTGTAATCTACGGCGCGTTTACCGTTTACAAGTTAAAGGTATAAATCCCTTGGTTTACACAAAGAGTGTAAAAATCATCGACTCCTGGCCGAATACAAATATCAAGCTGCCTGCATACTTAATCTCCATACCTCCTGAAGCAGCGCGGTTATTGGCTATTAAACATACAAATTTGGATGTGACGAAATTCACGCCTCGTAAAAGAAGGTGTAAGAATTGCTGACTCCAATTATACGTCATCGAAAAAACATACTTATTTCAACGGTTTAACGGATTAATTATACAAACAGGATAACTGACCCGCAGCAACAACTGCTGCACCACCCCCCGTCCTTGCACTGTACCCGTGCCCGGCTGCGTCCAGCCACACACCGAACAAATAGAAAATATTGAACATTATCAAATAGATAACTCACAAAACCCGCTTCTGGCATACATCATGCGCTGTCGCGGGCATAGCGCACGGGGAGACAAAATGTGTAAAAAAACAGGCACAGTATTTGCTTGTACCATATGCCTGTGCTGGTTTCTACCTAGATGCTTTTACGTACGTAGTTTCTCGGTTCTCCGGCAAAACCTATTTTTCACACAAGGAGAGATTCATGTTCCAACTCAAAAAAACAGTCGCCGCTGTCGTTCTAGGGCTTGGCTGCGTCACTGTCGCACAAGCTGCCGACTATGTCCTTGGCACGCTTTCTGCCGAAAACCCGACGTTGACTGGCAACTACTCAGTCAGCCTTTTTGAAGGAGGAAATACAACCTTCACCGATACGATCACCTTCGAGGTGGCACCTAACCTTTTGAATTCCAACGCGCCGACACTGTTCTCCTCGATTCTCAACATTGACCTTGGGATGGTCAACCTGTGGGAGATGAACGTTTCCTTGTTCAAAGGCAATGACCTCACTGCGACACCTATTTTCGATGTCAATTCGCTGCGTGTAATAGAGCAAACCCCTATTGAAGCGGCTCTATATACGTTCGTGATCTCTGGCCAAGTTCGTGGGGGTCTTGGCGGTGCCTACAACGTCACGTTGACAAGCGCACAAGCTAACCCGATCCCCGAACCCGCCGAATACGCGATGCTGCTCGCGGGCCTGGGCGTTGTCGGGATGGTCGCGCGCCGCCGGAAGATGGCCGTATAAATATAAAGCTGGGTTGCCTTAACGTTCGTAACCATGCAACTGGCCGGATGCCTTCGGGCATCCGGTTGGTTTATGGGAGTGACAATGTGGAGTGACAAAGTGTAAAAATCGTCGACTCCCGCTCGAACGCAAAAATCAAGTCATCTGCATACTTAATATTCGTATCTTCTGAAACAGAGCGGCTATTAAATATATCAATCAACATGTGACCGAATTCACGCTCCATAAAAGGATGTGTAAGATCTGCTGACTCCCACTAGCAGGCGCCTCAAAAATACGCTGATTTCAACGGCTTAGCGACTTAGCTCACCAGGCAAGGTAACGGCCCCACAGCAACAATTGCTGCACTAAACACCCCTCCTTGCACTGCAACAGTGCACGATCCGTGTTCCGCCAGACAGCGAACAAGCAGTAAATCTTCATGATTATCAAAGGGATAACTCACAAAGTCAGTTTCTGGCATCCGTCACGCGCTGGCGTAGACATGACTCACGGAAAGGCAAAAAATATGAGCAAAACAGGCACGGTATTTGCTTGTAGCATGCGCTGGTTTCTATTTTGTTACTCAAAATAGTCGCCTGTTTTGTGAAGTCGCGTGTTGTATGCAGTTACCTGCTATGCAGTTACCTGTTTTTCTCGCAAGACCTATTTTTTCTCGCAAGGAGAGTTTCATGTTACAGCTTAAAAAAACAGTAGCAGCTGTCGTTCTTGGGCTTGGTTGCGCCGCTATCGCACAGGCTGCCGATTATAATCTTGGCACGCTTTCTCTCGAAACCCCGACGCTGGCTGACAACTTCGCAGTCAGTTATCTGGTGGGACATAACGTAGATTTCAAAGATACCATCTCCTTCCAGGTGGCGCCCGACCTTTTGAATACCGACAAGCCGATGCTGTTCTCTTCGGTTATCAACATTGACCTTGGCGTGTTCGACCTGTCTAGCATGAGTGTTGCCTTGTACAAAGACGGCGACCTCACCTCGACGCCTATTTTTGATGTCTCTTCGTTGCGTGTAATAGAGCAAACCCCCATTGATGCGGCTCTATATACGTTCGTGATCTCTGGCCAAACGATTGGCGCCTTCGGTGGGGCCTACAACATCACGGTAACAGGCGCACAAGCTAACCCGATCCCCGAACCCGCCGAATACGCGATGCTGCTCGCGGGCCTGGGCGTTGTTGGAATGGTTGCGCGCCGCCGGAAGATGGCTGTTTAAATTTAAGCTGACTTGCCGTAACGTTCGTAGTCATAAAACCGGCCGGGCGCCTTCGGGCGTCCGACCGGTTTTTTTGTGCCTGCTGGAGCAAATGCGTGACAAAGTGTAAAAACCACCGACTCCCGCCCGAACACAAAAATAAGGCTACCTACATACTTAATCTCCATACCCTCATAAACAGCGCGGTTATTAGGTTATTCAATATATAAATCAAATCGTAACAAAATTCACGCCTCGTAAAAGGAAAGTGTAAAAATTGCTGACTCTCATTCTTTGACATCACAAAATTGCCTAATTTCAATTACTTACCTGGACATATACATAATTACTCAAAATAGCAATTGCCGCATTAACACCCCGCCCTGCACTGCAACTATGTCCAGCCACACACCAAACAAACAGAAATTTTTCTTGATTATCAAATGGATAACTCATTGAGTTGATTTCTGGCATCTGTTATGCGCTGGCCGGCATCCGTCACGCGCTGGCGCGGGCATGACTCACGGAAAGGCAAAAACATGAGGAAAACAGGCATGAAACTTGCTGAGGCTATACGCTGGTTTCTACTTTGATTTTTGCACGTAGTTACTGACATTTATACGTAGTTTTACGCAGTTAGACGTAGTTTTACGTAGTTAGCTGTTTTTTGCAAGACCTGTTTTCTCACTAGGAGCGTATCATGCTGCAATTTAAAAAATCCGTCGCCGCTATCGTTCTGGGGCTTGGCTGTGTCACTTTCGCGCATGCCGCTGCCCAAGACATCGGCGAGCTTTCTATAAATAACCTGGAACTGGTAGGTGCCGGAATAGTCGGACACCCTAGCAACCCCACCTTCTCTGACGTGTTCACCTTCACGGTCAGCGACGCCCTTCTGGGTATCAAAAACCCGCTGTTGACCTCCTTGGTTTGGGGCAACACTCTCGTTGGCAATCAGGGAAATGGCACCCCGACCCTGAAGCTTGACACGCTGACAGTCAGCTTGTTCGCGGGCTACGATGTTGATACTGGCACGGCTACTGCTCTTTTCACGCAGAATGTCACTGTCGGGCAGTTAGCGACTGGTCAGTTCGAGCTGTTTTTCAAGAAATCCATTCCCCTTACAGAGACTGCCTACACGCTCGCGCTTTTCGGCACAACCGCCGGGACTTCTGGTGGCTTATACAATTTCAACCTGATCGGCTCGATGGGCGTGGTTCCCGAACCCGCCGAATACGCGATGCTGCTTGCGGGCCTGGGCGTTGTTGGAATAGTCGCACGCCGCCGGAAGATGGCTGTAAATTAAGGCTGGCTTGCTGTAACATTCGTAATCATGAGGCTGGCCGGGTGCCTTCGGGCATCCGGCCAGTTTTATTTGTCAAGTCGCTGTGCCGCCGCTCATTCAAACTGTTTACTGCCGCAGTCTGTTTTGCATACTATAATAGCTGATGCTCCAACACGAACATAGCAATCACCCACTGAAGGGAAACCTGCTCCAACGCGCCAACTTTACGTTAAGCACGGCCATTGAAGCCTTTCTTTACCCTTCTATCATCGCGGCGTCCCTACTGGCAGTTGCTGGCTATCACAATGAAGACATCGGCCCGCGCTATGTCATCCTCTGCATCCTGTCGTTCGCCGTAACTTTCCCTGGCGAAGCGTCTTTTCACGAAAGGCCTCTCCGGGTACTGAGGAAATTACTGTCCAATTGGTTGCTGTTCATCCTTATCATGGGGGTATTGGGTTTCGCCACGACCTACATCCAGTATTTCCCCGAAAATATCCTGCTCGCCTGGGTCGTCACTACACCCATTGCATACGGCATTATCTACACTGCCCTGAGATTCGTGCTTCCGCGTGTACTCTCCTCACCGGGCAACATACGCACCGCCGTTATTGCCGGGGTCAACGAAATTGGCATCCATCTCGCACAACAGTTCCAAAGCGATCCTTACCTTGGCACGCATGTCCTCGGTTTCTTCGATGATGACACCCCCGACGATTTCCTGCCCGATATCTCTGCCCCGATCAAGGGGCGCCTGTTCGACTTGTCGGAATTCGTCAAGCAAAACCATGTCGAAACCATTTACCTGGCATTACCGATGGCAGCGCAGCCTCACATCCTCGGCCTGCTCGACAGCCTCAAGGATACGACCGCTTCGATTTATTTCGTCCCGGACATTTTCATCACCGACCTCATCCAGGGACGATTCGACACAGTAGGGAACATGCCGGTCGTCGCGGTTTGCGAAACTCCTTTCACCGGCTTCAACGGCTTCGTCAAACGCGCCTCGGATGTCGTGCTCTCGTCCCTTATCCTGTTGTTGCTGCTTCCGTTTATGCTGTTGCTGGCCATCGGCGTGAAGTTGTCCTCTCCCGGTCCCGTTATCTTCAAACAGAGACGCTACGGCCTGGACGGTAAAGAAATCCTCGTCTACAAATTCCGTTCGATGAAAGTCTGTGATGACGGCGATGTCATCAAACAGGCTACGAAAAATGACGTACGCATTACTCGGTTTGGCGCATTCATCCGCAAGACATCACTGGATGAACTGCCACAGTTCATTAACGCGCTTCAAGGCCGGATGAGCATCGTCGGCCCGCGCCCGCACGCAGTTGCGCACAACGAAACCTACCGGAAAGCGATCAAAGGCTACATGATCCGCCACAAAATCAAACCAGGCATCACCGGGTGGGCACAGGTCAATGGTTATCGGGGTGAAACGGAAACCATCGACAAAATGCAAAAGCGCATCAAGTATGACCTCGAATACCTGCGCAACTGGTCATTGATGCTGGACTTCTGGATCATCGTCAAAACCATATTGGTAATCGTCAGGGATCGGAACGCCTATTGATCTCCGCGCCCCTGCAACAAAGCAGGCGGCAGCCTGCCGGTCGTTTTGCGTCAAACGACCATCAATATCCGTTCAAGCACGAAAAGCGACAATATGACGAAGGCCGTAACCACGCCAGCGCGAAAAAGCCTCCAGGCCCATGCTCTGTATTGGGACTGCCCAGTCAGCATCCACAGGATCAGCGAAACACCGATCCCTAAGCACAACAGCACGGCTAGAACCCGCGCCAGCAGCATTACGCCCTCTCCTTGCGTTAAAACACCGGCACTGGCACGGTGAGTTGATGGACGACTGCCGCAGGCGCGGGCACGGTATCGTCAAAGCTGACGACTTCCCAGGCCGAGGCATCTTCAAGCAACACCCGCAACAGACGGTTATTAAGCGCATGGCCAGCCTTGTGAGCTGTATAAGCCGCCAGCAACGGATAGCCACAGATGTAGAGGTCGCCGATTGCATCAAGCACCTTGTGCTTGACAAATTCATCGGCATAGCGCAGCCCTTCAGAGTTGAGCACACGATATTCGTCCATGACGATTGCATTTTCCAGGCTTCCGCCCAGAGCAAGCCCATTGGCCTGCATGAATTCCACGTCCTGCATGAAGCCGAAAGTACGCGCGCGCGAAACATCGCGCACATAGGAGTGCCTGGCAAAGTCGACTTCCACTTCGGTAGAGGTCGAATCTATCGCCGGATGATCGAATACGATTGAAAATTTCAGGCGAAAGCCATCGTAAGGCGATAACTGCACAAATTTATCGTCTTCGCGGTACTCAACGGTTTTGTTGACACGCAAAAATTTTTTGGGGGCCAACTGCTCAATAATGCCCGCCGATTGGAGCAAAAAGACAAAAGGCCCGGCACTGCCATCCAGAATCGGTATCTCTGGCGCGTCGACGTCGATATGAAGGTTGTCGATGCCAAGTCCGGCCAAGGCAGACATCAGGTGCTCGACCGTACCAACCTTGAAACCGTCCTTTTCCAGCCCGGAACACATCCGGGTGTCGCAAACCGAATACGGGTCGACACGCATGTCGATGGGTGGATGAGCGTCAACGCGATGAAAAACGATGCCGGTATTCACTGCGGCAGGGCGCAGGACAAGATTGACCTTGCGTCCGCCATGCAGGCCAACGCCCGTCGCGGTAACAATTGATTTGAGTGTGCGTTGCCTGATCACGGTTCCTATTTCTTTTCGTAAGCTCATGCGAGCTTAACATAAGCAACCCGACAAAATATCCCCCAAGAGGGACGCCCGCCGCCATCCCGGCAGGAAAGACCCAGGGGGGATGGGCCTCTCGTTCCTGCCGAAATGACGGCATGCGTTTCCAGGAAAACCGATGAGCCGACGCTCAGTCAGCCTGACGGCGCAGGAAAGCGGGTATGTCGTAGCCTCCAGGGTTAGCGCTGCCAGTAGTCGTGCTGCCGCCGCTGGTTCTACCGCCACCACCCCCTACCGTCGGTTCAACACGGCCACGGCGATTGCGTATGATTGCCGGCGTAGCAATGTTTATGCTATCTTCATAACCCTCGTTCGCGCCAACATAGATCGAACCGTGCGTACCCGTGTTGCGCACGACATGTATCCTTGGCTGCGGCTCCTGTCTCGAAGATCGCGGAGAACCCAGGCCCGTCGCTACCACGGTAACACGCATGCTGTCTTCCATGCTGTCGTCGAACACGGTTCCATACTTGACAAAGGCTTCCTGTGCGGCAAACGCCTGTACGGTATGCACGGCCTCCTTCACTTCAGCCAGTTTCAGCGAACCCTTGGCGGCAGTGATGTTGATGAGTACGCAACGCGCACCTGAGAGTTCGGTACCTTCAAGCAACGGGCTGCCTACGGCCTGTTCGGCGGCAATCCGCGCGCGATCCAGTCCGGCGGCTTCCGACGAACCCATCATGGCGCGGCCCATTTCTCCCATCGCCGTACGTACGTCCTGGAAATCGACGTTGACCAGACCCGGCGCGTTGATGATTTCGGAAATACCTCCGACCGCCTTGCAGAGCACATTGTCCGAAGCACGGAAGCACTCTTCGAAAGTGGCTTCGTCGCCATAGACTTCGAGCAATTTATCGTTGAGCACGACGATAAGCGAATCAACGTAGCGGCTCAATTCCTCAATACCACTCTCGGCAACCCGCAGGCGGTTCTCGAAATCGAAGGGTTTCGTCACGACCGCTACGCAAAGGACGCCCAGTTCCTTGGCGATTTCGGCCACCACGGGCGCAGCACCGGTTCCGGTTCCACCGCCCATCCCTCCGGTAATGAAAACCATGTGGGCATCGGCCAGCGCGGCAGCGATAACATCGTGCGATTCCTGCGCGGCAGCACGGCCCGCTTCCGGTTTGGAACCTGCACCCAGCCCGCTCGTGCCAAGTTGGATCCTGACCGGCGCAAGGCATCGCGCCAAAGCCTGCGCGTCGGTGTTGGCAGCAATGAAATCGACGCCTTGTACCCCTTCACGCACCATGTGGTCGACGGCATTGCCGCCCGCCCCCCCCACACCGATCACCTTTATAATGGTCCTGCCATTCGGTGACCGCTGTTCTTTTTCAACAATTTCAAACATTTGCTTCAGCTCCTGGAAAGAATGTCAAACCTTGGGAAAATTCCCCCGGCTATTGCCCCGCTGCAGCAGCACAGTGTCAATGTCAAGTACTGCATTACAGCACAAAGGTCGTGTTTCGTTTTCGCAATTTTAATTCCCCCGTCGTTATGCCGCTCGACAAACCATGCCCTGCATGCCGAACACCTCTTAAAAATTACGCCCGAACCAATTCCTCAAGCGCCCCCAAACCTGTTTCACCCCGCTGGTATCGCGGGCCTGGATACCGCGCCGCCGCTGAGCCACCCCTTCGATCACCAACCCCATTGCTGCCGCATACTGCGGATAGCGGATCACATCGGCCAGTGCGCCTTCATAAAGCGGAGAACCTACCCTCACCGGCATATGAAAAATATCCTCGCCCAGTTCGGCAATGCCCGGCATCAGCGCCGCGCCTCCGGTTAATACGATCCCTGAGGACAATAGTTCCTCGTAACCGCTACGGCGCAACTCAGCCACCACGAGATCGAAAATTTCCGACACGCGGGGTTCGATGACATCGGCCAGTGTCTGGCGCGTCAGCAGTCTCGACGGACGATCCCCTACGCCGGGCACTTCGATCATCTCATCAGGATCCACCAATGAATGCATGGCCACACCGAAGCGTGTCTTAAGTTCTTCGGCCTCGGCGGTTGGTGTACGCAGGGTCATGGCGATGTCGTTCGTCACCAGGTCCCCCGCCACCGGAATGACGGCGGTGTGACGAATCGCTCCCTGGGTAAACACAGCCATGTCAGCCGTGCCGCCGCCAATGTCGACCATGCACACACCCAGTTTCTTTTCGTCTTCGGTCAGCACCGCGTAGCTGGAAGCCAGTGGTTGCAGGATCAAATCCATGACTTCGAGCCCGCAACGACGTACACATTTGATCACATTTTGCGCCGCCGACACCGCGCCGGTGACGATATGTACCTTCACTTCGAGCTTGACTCCACTCATGCCGATCGGCTCACTGACCCCCCCTTGCCCATCGATGATGAATTCCTGGGTGAGGATATGCAAAACCTGCTGCTCGGCCGGGATCGGCATCGCGCGCGCAACCTCGATGACGCGCTCGACATCGAACTGCGAGACTTCCTTGTCTTTGATTGCTACCATGCCATTAGAATTGAAACTCTTGATATGGCTGCCTGCGATTCCCGTGTAGAGATCGTGAATCTTGCAGTCGGCCATCAGTTCGACTTCCTGGATCACGCGCGAGATCGCGTCGACAGTGGCCTCGATGTTGACCACCACGCCGCGCTTCAGGCCGCTGGTCGGCTGCGTACCCAGGCCAACGATGGACAAGCGCCCATCCGGCCTCACTTCTGCCACCATGCAGGTGGCTTTCGTGGTACCGATGTCGAGACCGACGATCAAATCTTTATATTCCTTACTCATCTTCTATGCCTAATTGAGCCGATCATTGCGGCCTTGTTTTGTGATTGACCGGAGCGAGCACGAAACCGTTTGGATAACGCAGGTCGGCACGTGCAATTTGAACTCCGAATCTGTCCTTCAACCGCGGCCAGGCCGCAACAAAACTTTCCAAACGTGCCTCGATCGGCGAACGTTCCTGTTCGCGGTCGAGCACGACGGATAAACCATTGTCCAACCAGAGCTGCCAGGTACCGCGCGCCGATAAATCCATCCGCACGAGCTTCGCCTGCAACGGCTGCAATATCTTTGAATACTTCTCGTAATGCTCAAGCATGACGGCAGCCGACCCCTGGGGGCCGGAGAACTCTGGCATGGCGGCATCGCTCGAAGCGACGAACACCTCCCCTTGGCGGTTGATCAGCCGCACATCTCCGCCGCCGTCGCCAATAGTCTTCCAGTAGGCAACCGCTTCGTGTTCTTCCAGGCTCAATACCAGCCCATCCGGCCAAAGGCGGCGCACCTCAGCGTGCCGTACCCAAGGCAGTTTCTCGAAGGCCATGCGGATATTTTCGAGCCTGGTGGTGAAAAAATTGCCATGGATCGCAGTACGGGCAACATGTTCGAGCTGCGCCTGCGTCACCTGTGATGGCGGGGCGCTCAATACCAGTTCGCGCAAGGGGAGAAGCGGCTTCGAGAACGTCCAGACCACCAGCGCCCACCCCAGCCCCAACACAGCAAGAAGAAACAGCACGTCCGAAACCAGATTCAGCAACTGCGGGCGATGCCATAGCCCGCCAGGCTTCTTCGCACGTGAAGAAGCCGCGCGTGTTGCAGTACCGGATTCGCGCCGTTCAGCCACAGTGCGCCCCTTCAAGGATCTTCC
The DNA here is from genome assembly GCA_009779355.1 of Betaproteobacteria bacterium. Classification (GTDB taxonomy): domain Bacteria; phylum Pseudomonadota; class Gammaproteobacteria; order Burkholderiales; family Rhodocyclaceae; genus WRNU01. The sequence continues at coordinate 26,698 of WREK01000004.1, forward strand.
TGCATAACATTTCGAACGACAGCCCAGCCTGCCGTGCCGACATCGGCACCAGCGAATGCGAGGTCATGCCCGGTGCAGTATTGGCTTCCAGGAAGTAATGCCGCCCGGCCTCGTCCATCAGGAAATCCACCCGGCCCCATCCCGTCGCGCCGATGGCATTGAATGCCTTTATCGCGCCTGCCTGGATTTCAGCCACCTTCTCCGGCGGCAAATCGGCGGGACAAACATAGTTGGTATCGTCGCGCAGGTACTTGGCTTCATAGTCGTAAAACGCCGTCGCCGGTTCGATCTTGATGATGGGCAGGGCTTCATCCCCGAGAATGACAGCCGTATATTCGCCTCCCATGATGCCTTTTTCCGCCATAATCAAATTGCCGTGCTGGCAGGCCGATTCATAGGCTGATTTCAATTCACCGGATCCCGTCACCATAAAAACGCCGATGGAGGAACCCTCACACGCCGGTTTGACGAAAAGCGGCAAGCCCAAGCGCCTTTCCAGGGCATCGAACTCTGAGCCGTCGTCGAGCATTGCATATTCCGGTATCGGCAGCCCTACCGCCTGCCAGATGAGCTTTGTACGAAACTTGTCCATGGCAATGGCCGAGGCCATCACCCCGGAGCCGGTATAGGGAATCTCCATAATTTCCAGCGCCCCCTGGATCGCGCCGTTTTCGCCGTAACCGCCATGCAAGGTAATGAACACGCGCTGAAAAGCCCTGAGCGCGTCCAGCGGCTCATCGGCCGGGTCGAAGACATGCGCATCAATACCCTGCCCCCTCAATGCCGCCAGCACTTCCATGCCGCTGTTCAGTGACACCTCGCGCTCGCCGGAGGTGCCGCCCATCAATACTGCAACTCTGCCGAAAACATGTTCCATGTCACCCACCTGCCGAAATTTGAACAATCTTTTGAGGGACACTGCCAACGGAACCCGCGCCCATCGTGACCACCACATCGCCATCCAGTGCGGTTTCCAGGATACGCAACGGCATGTCGGCAATATCCTCGACGAATACCGGCTCCACCTTGCCCGCCACCCTGAGCGCACGCGCCAGCGCACGGGCGTCGGCGGCGACGATGGGCATCTCCCCTGCCGCATAGACATCAGCCAGCAAAAGCGCGTCGACGCAGGAGAGCACTTTTACGAAGTCTTCGAAGCAATCGCGCATGCGGGTATAACGGTGCGGCTGGAAGGCCAGCACCAACCGGCGACCGGGAAACGCGCCACGCGCAGCGGCAAGCGTGGCCGCCATTTCCGCCGGGTGATGGCCATAATCGTCGACGAGGGTGAAACTGCCGCCCTGGGGCAAGGTGATTTCGCCATACTGCTGGAAGCGCCGCCCCACGCCCTTGAATTCCGCCAGCGCCTTTAAAACAGCGTCGTCCGGCGCTTGCGCTTCGGCTGCCACGCCAATGGCAGCAAGCGCGTTCAGGACGTTGTGCACGCCCGGCGCGTTGAGCATGATGGGCAGGCGACCACTGATGTCCCTTCTGACCACATCGAAAAACATGCGCCCCGCCTCGGCACGGATGTTTTCAGCATAAATATCGGCGTCCTTCGAGAGGCCGTAGCGCACCACCTGCTTTGAAACATGCGGCAGGATCTCGCGCACATGCGGGTCATCCTGGCAGAGCACCGCCACGCCATAGAACGGCAGGCGGTTGAGAAATTCCACGTAAGTCTGTTTCAGCCGATTGAAATCGTGCCCGTAGGTTTCCATATGGTCGGCGTCGATATTGGTGACGACTGAAACCACCGGGGTGAGATATAGAAACGAGGCGTCCGACTCGTCTGCCTCCGCAACCAGGAAATCGCCCGTACCCAGGCGGGCATTCGCCCCCACTGCGTTGAGCCGCCCACCGATCACGAAAGTAGGGTCAAGGCCGGCTTCGCCAAGGATGCTGGCCACCAGGCTCGTCGTCGTGGTTTTGCCATGCGTGCCGGCAATGGCAATGCCCTTCTTCAGACGCATCAGTTCGGCAAGCATCAACGCGCGCGGGACTACGGGAACACCCGCCAGATATGCGGCTTGCACTTCCGGGTTGTCGTCCTTGACCGCAGTAGACACCACCACCGCTTGCGCCCCGATGATGTTCTCTGCTGCGTGCCCCACAGCGATGCGGATGCCCTGTCCCGCCAGACGCTCGGTCATGGCGGAAGCCGCAAGGTCAGAGCCGGAAACCTGGTAGCCGAGATTGGCAAGCACTTCGGCGATACCGCTCATGCCTGAGCCGCCGATGCCAACGAAATGGATGTTCTTGACCTTGTTTTTCATGCTTTTACCCGTGCTGCCAGTTCTTCGCACACATCCGCCACATCCACGGCGGCGAGCGGCCTTGCCAGGGCTCTGGCATTTTCTGCCGTGCGCAATAATTGGCTGCGCTCGATACCCGAAAGCAATCCCACCAGTTTCTCGGCTTCCAAGGTAGACTGCGGCATGAACCAAGCCGCTTCTCTTGATGAGAGAAAATGCGCATTGGTCGTTTGATGATCGTCCACCGCGTAAGGGAAAGGCACCAGCAGGCTGGCGGCTCCCGCCGCCGTCAACTCGGCGATGGTAAGCGCCCCCGCCCGGCAGAGCACGAGATCGGCCTCGGCATAAGCGGTAGCCATATCGTCGATGAAAGGACGCAAATCGCCCTCAACCCCGACTGCGGCATAAGCCGCCCGTAGCGCATCGATCTGTTTCTCGCCAGCCTGGTGCACGACCGTGGGGCGGCGTTCAAGCGGAATCATCGCCAGCGCACGGGGAACCACGCCATTGAACGCGGCCGCACCCAGGCTGCCTCCGACTACCAGCAGGCGCAACGGTCCCTCACGCTCCTCGAAACGCATCGCGGGTGGCGCAATGGCGATGATCTCCTCGCGTACCGGGTTGCCCACCCAGCGCGCCCCCGGCAACGCGCCCGGAAAACCTGAAAGCACACTGGCGGCAAAACGCCCCAATACCTTGTTGGCGAGCCCGGCGATGGAATTTTGTTCGTGCAGCACCAGCGGGCGTCCCGTCAGTACCGTCATAAACCCGGCGGGGAACGTAATATAGCCACCCATGCCGACAACCACGTCCGGACGTACGCGGGACAATACCCTCCAAGCCTGCCAGCATCCCCGCAACAAATTGAATGGCAGCATCAGCTTGCGGAACAGCCCTTTTCCGCGCAATGCGCTAAAGCGTAACCATTCCATCCGGTAACCGCGCGGCGGCACGAGCCGTGCTTCCATGCCTTCCGGATTGCCGAGCCAGACAACACCCCAGCCCCGCCCGCGCAGGCATTCGGCAATGGCTATCCCTGGGAAAATGTGCCCCCCAGTTCCTCCAGCCATCACCAGCACCGTTTTCATACACTGCCCCCCCGCTTCATTTCCCGCGTTTCCCAATCGATGCGCAGCAGGATGCCAAGTGCCAGGCAGTTAGCAAGCAGGCCGGAGCCGCCATAGCTCATCAACGGAAGGGTCAGCCCTTTGGTCGGCAACAGCCCCATGTTCACGCCCATGCTGATGAACGACTGTATCCCGATCCACAAACCGATTGCCTGGGCCACCAAACCGGAAAAATAGCGTTCGAGCCGGATCGCCTCGCGCCCAATGACGAAAGCCCGCTGGATTAGCAGCGCAAAAAGCGCGACCACGACAAACACCCCGGCAAACCCCAGTTCCTCGGCAATCACCGCAAGCAGGAAATCGGTATGCGCCTCAGGCAGATAAAAGAGTTTCTCGATACTGCCGCCCAGGCCCACGCCAAACCATTCGCCCCGCCCGAAAGCAATCAGCGCATGCGACAGTTGATAACCGTCCCCGAATGGGTCGGCCCAGGGATCCATGAAACCGAGAATGCGCGCGCGCATGTAAGGCTGAATCCAGATCAGGAGGATGAAACCGACGATTGCCGCCAACCCGAGCAGCAGGAAAACACGTAACCCGACGCCGCCAAGGAACAGCACACCGAATGCAATGGCAGCCACCACTACAAACGCACCAAAATCCGGCTCGAACAACAACAGGCAGCCGACGAAGAGAATCACCCCCATCATTGGCATGAAACCCTTTTTGAAACTGCTCATGACATCGAGCTTCCGCACGGTGTAATCGGCGGCGTAGATCGCCACAAAGAGTTTCATCAACTCGGAAGGCTGCAAGCTCACCGGCCCCATCGGCAGCCAGCGCCGCGAGCCACCGACTTTGAGGCCGGCACCTGGAATCAACGTCAGTATCAGCAAAACGACGCCGATCAGGAAGAGCCAGGGAGCCATGCGTTGCCATACTTCCATTGGGATGCGAAACACGACCAGCCCCGCCACCAGCCCCACACCGAGGAAAAGTATGTGCCGGACCAGAAAATAATCCGCTTGGTAACCGGTATAGGCATTGCCTTCGGCGGTGGCAATCGAGGCCGAATACACCATCACTAACCCAATCATTAACAGGATGACCGCAGGCCAGGCCAGCACCGGGTCGATTTCGCTCATCGGTGCGCGCGGTTTGATCAGACGTCCGACCGTGCGCGCGGCAACGTCATCGCCTCGATTGGCTCTCTTGCCAGAAAAGCCCCTTACCAAGGCAGTCGCGAATCTCATCGTCCACCTCCCGACAAGGCTCGCACAGTTTCGATGAACACTTCGGCTCGATGCGCGTAGTCTCTGAACATGTCCAAACTCGCGCAAGCGGGCGAGAGCAACACGCAGTCACCGGCCTGTGCCTGCTCCGCAAGCCAGCGCACGGACTCTTCCAGGCGGACGAAAGACTCCACCGGCAGGCCGCAGCCCGCAATGGCTTTCCCGACAAGCGGGGCATCCCGGCCAATCAGGGCCACGGCGCGGCCATGGCGCTTCAACGCTTCTTTCAGCGGTACGAAATCCTGCCCCTTGCCGTCCCCGCCGAGCACGATGGCAACGGGTCGCCCCATACCTTCGATGGCAGCAAGTGTTGCCCCAACATTCGTCCCCTTGGAATCATCAACGTAGAGCACCCCGTCGATTTCCGCAACGGGCTCGACCCGGTGCGGCAAACCCTTGAACGTCCTGAGCGCGGACAACACTCTCCCGGCGCCCACACCGATGACTTGGCACAGAGCCAGCGCGGCCATAATATTGGCGGCATTGTGCAGCCCTTTGACGAGCAGTTCATCAAGGCCGATCAGACGTTCCTTGCCAAAATGAATGGCATCCCGCTCGATACCGTAATGTCCATCGCACGGCGCAGAACCAAGTCCGAACGTCACCATGCAGGGGTCGCCCCCTCCAAGTCCCAGGCTGCGCTCATCGTCGCGATTGAGCACCCGCAGGGTCGCCGGGTTTTGGAAAACGCGCGCCTTGGCCTGGACATAACCGCTCATGGAATCGTAGCGGTCGAGATGATCCTCACTGACATTGAGCACCGTCGCGGCATGTGCCGCCAGCCGGTGCGTGATTTCCAACTGGAAGCTGGACAATTCCAGCACCCAGGCATGCGGCAGGCGGCCCGCGTCCAGTGCCGTCATCAGCGCATCGAGCATCGAGGGCGAAATGTTGCCGCAGGCAACCGCCTCCAGCCCCGCGCCGTTCAGCAGGTGCGCGGCCAGCGCCGTGGTCGTGGTCTTGCCGTTTGAACCGGTAATCGCCAGCACTTTCGATTCTGGCGCAAACACCCTGATTGCGTCGGCGAATAAATCCACTTCGGAGACGATCGGCGTTTCTCCGGCGGCGACAACACCGTCCAGCGTACTTTTGGGCACACCGGGCGAGAGCGCGATAGCATCCACGTCCTCGAACGTCTCCGGCCTGAACGATCCGGCGATGACTTCGATATCCGGTGCAAAAGCCTCTAGCGCCGCACGGTTGGGCGGATCTTCGCGGCTGTCGGCGACACTTACGGCAGCGCCTTGCCTGCGCAGCCATTTCGTCATCGCCAGCCCGGATTCGCCCAGACCCACCACGAGGAAGCGTTTACCCGCCAGTTCCATCTCCATCCTTATCTCAGCTTCAGGGTCGCCAGACCAAAAAGCACCAACATGAGGGTGATAATCCAAAAACGCACCACCACCTGGGTTTCTTTCCAGCCACTTTGCTCAAAATGGTGATGCAGTGGGGCCATGCGCAGGATGCGGCGCCCCTCCCCATACTTTTTCTTGGTGTACTTGAACCAGGAGACCTGCATCATGACCGAGAGCGTCTCCACGACGAACAGCCCGCCCATGATGAAGAGCACGATTTCCTGGCGCACGATGACCGCCACGCACCCCAGCGCTGCCCCCAGGGCGAGCGCCCCAACGTCCCCCATGAACACTTCCGCCGGATAGGCGTTGAACCACAGGAAACCTAATCCCGCCCCCACAATCGCGCCAAGCACGATGCACAACTCGCCCGCGCCGGGCACGGAAGGGATGAACAGATATTTGGACAACTCAACGTGGCCGCTTGCAAAAGCAAAAATGCCCAAAGCCCCGGCCACCATCACCGTCGGCATAATGGCAAGGCCATCCAGCCCGTCAGTCAGATTGACCGCATTGGAAGTGCCAACGATGACGAAATAGGAAAGCACGACAAAACCGACCACCCCCAACGGGTACGCGACGCTGACGCTCTTGAAGAACGGCACGATGAGTTCTGTTTGTGCCGGGTTATCGGACGAAACCGCAAGAAACACCGCCGCGCCCGCGCCAAGCACCGATTGCCAGAAGAATTTCCAGCGCGCCGGCAGCCCTTTCGGGTCGCGGAACACCACTTTCTTCCAGTCGTCGTACCAACCGACAATGCCGAAACCGAGCGTGACTACGAGGACGGTCCAGACGTAGGGGTTGGCAAGGTTGCCCCATAAGAGCGTGGTCAGCGCCACCGTGATCAGGATCAGGATGCCACCCATCGTGGGCGTGCCCGACTTGACCAGGTGCGCCTGCGGCCCGTCGCTACGTACCGCCTGCCCGATCTTTTTTGCCGCCAGCCAGCGAATCACCCGTGGGCCAAAGGCAAGCGAGAAAAAGAGCGCGGTCATCACCGCCAGCACCGTGCGCAGCGTAATGTAAGTGACTACATTGAAGCCGCGGATGTGTTGCCCGATCCATTGCGCCAATTCGAGCAGCATCAGCCTTCTCCTTCCGGGGATGGAGTAGGAGCAGGGCCAGCGAGCGTGGCCAGCGCCTCGACCACCCGTTCCATGCGCATGAAGCGCGAACCTTTCACCAGAACCGTATCGTCGGCATTGAGACTGGGTGCAAGCGCATCCACCAACGTTTCGACCGTAGGAAAGTGCCAACTTCCTACACCGAACTTACTTGCGGCACTTTCACTCATAGCCCCAAGTGTACACAAACAATCAATTCCTTTGTCTTTTGCATAAGCCCCTACTTCGACATGTGCCTGCACACTGGCTTCTCCCACCTCGCCCATATCGCCGAAAACGAGAACCGTCCTGCCCGGCATGCGGGCAAGCACATCGATACCCGCGCGCACGGAATCCGGGTTAGCGTTATAGGTGTCGTCGAGCAGCAAAGCGCCTCGTGGTCCCATGCGCCGTTGCAGCCGACCGTGTACGCCATTGCAACCGGAAATCCCTTCTGTCACCGCTGCAAGCGGCGCGCCCATAGACAGGCAGGCGGCAGCGGCGGCCAGAGCATTGAGGGCGTTATGGATGCCCGGCATCCGCAACATGCATTCTGCCTGGCCCCAGGGAGTATCGAGCCAGAGAATCGATTCCAGATCCCGCAGTTCGCAGCGCCCGCGCACCGTCGCTGGCATCGTAATGCCAAAACTCACCGTCTTGCGGCGCGCCTGCGCGTTCTGCGCCAACCACTCATCGGCGTGCGCGTCGTCGGCATTGACCACGGCCACGCCTTTTTCGGCCAATCCGTCGTATATGCAGCCCTTCTCGTGCACAACGCTGTCAAGCGACCCCATTCCTTCGAGATGGGCGCGCTGGGCGTTGTTGACCAGCGCCACCGTCGGGCGCGCCAATCCGGTTAGTACGGCAATCTCGCCGGGATGATTCATTCCCATTTCAATCACGGCCACCCTGTGATGCGCACGCAGCCTGAGGAGAGTCAGCGGCAAACCGATGTCGTTGTTGAAGTTGCCCTGTGTAGCAAGGACGGCATCGTCCCTTCCGAACCAGGTGCGCAGAATCGACGCGCATATTTCCTTGACCGTGGTCTTGCCGTTGCTGCCTGTGACGCCGATCAGCGGTATATCGAAACGGTCACGCCAGCCGGCGGCCAGCGCGCCAAGCGCGAGACGGGTATCGTCGACCACGAGCCGCGCCACGCCGCTTTGCGCATGTTCCGCCTCCCAACGCACATCGACCATCACCGCCGCTGCGTCGGCGGCCAGCGCCGCCTCGATGAAATCGTGCCCGTCGAACCGCTCACCGCGCAGGGCGACAAACAATTGGCCGGGCACGATAGTCCGGCTATCGGTTCCCACCGTCTCGATCCGCGCCTCACCCACTGCGCGCGCCGTGCACATCCCACTTGACTCCAGCAAAGCGAGCGCTTCGGCAAGCGTCATCATGATGACGCCCCCCCGCGCGCCGCGAGTGCCTGCGCTGCCTGCACGCAATCGGAAAACGGATGCCGTTCGCCACGGATTTCCTGATAAAGCTCATGCCCCTTGCCCGCGATGAGAACCACGTCGTCTTCACTGGCCGCATTCACAGCGGCATGAATCGCTTCCGCGCGCCCGATCACAGCCTCGACTGCCGAACCTGCGCCCATGAGAATGTCATCGATGATCTTCTGTGGATTTTCGTTGCGCGGGTTGTCGCTGGTGACGATCACCCGGTCGGCAAGCTTCGCCGCCACCTCTCCCATCAACGGGCGCTTGCCCGTATCACGCCCGCCCCCGCAGCCAAACACACAGATCAACCGGCCCGTACGCGCCTGCGCAGTTTCACGCGACGCTTCGAGCGCCTTAGCAAGCGCGTCCGGCGTATGGGCATAGTCTATGATTACCAGCGGCTCATCGTCGCCGCCTACTATTTGCATCCTGCCGGGTGGCGGAGCCAGTTTTTTTGCAACCTGCACGATGTCATCCAAAGCTTCACCATGCAACAGCAGCGCACCGATGACCGCAAGCAGGTTGGAAGCGTTGAACATGCCCGCAAGGCGTGCGTCCAGCGGCACCCGGCAATTTCCCCAGAGCACATCAAATGACAATCCTGTTGGGCTTGCGCGTAAATCCGCGCCAATGAGCTTCTGCACCCCCATTGGCGTCCCGGCACGGTTCGCCAGACTGAAGCCAACCACCTGCATGCCGCGCGCCGCCAAGCGTCCGGCCTGTTCCACGCCGAAACTATCGTCGAGGTTAATGACCGCCGCACCCACATCCGGCAAGTCGAAAAACTGTGCCTTGGCCTCGGCATAGGCTTGCATCGACCCATGATAGTCGATGTGGTCGCGCGTGAGGTTGGTCAAGACAGCCACATCGAACCGCGCGCCGTTGACCCGCCCCTGGTCGATACCCACCGAGGAAACTTCCATCGCCGCCGCACGCGCGCCAGAAGCAATGAAACCGGCAAGCAACCGGTGCAGGTCGGGCGCCTCCGGCGTGGTGTTGATGCTGGCGGTGAGTTCATCCGGAAAACCGCTGCCCAGCGTGCCGATCACCCCACAGGGATACCTAAATGCTTCGAGCACGCGGCTAATCCACTGACTCACGGTCGTCTTGCCGTTTGTTCCCGTGACTCCGGCCAGCCACAGCTTTTCCGAGGGTCTGCCGTAAATTTCGTCTGCCAGGGTTCCAGCCAGCGCGCGCAAGCCTTCAACTGCAAACACGGGACGCCCCGCTTCAGGCACACGGAAACCGTCACCACTTTCATAGAGCACTGCCGCCGCGCCACGAGAAAGGGCATCTTCGATATGCCTGCGCCCATCATCTGCCGCGCCCGGCCAGGCGACGAATACATCTCCATCTCCAACGCGTCGTGAATCTGTAATTATACCATTTAGCTTTACACTGGCCCCGGCAAGCAACGCGAACACATCGGCGGCGCGCATCATCACATGCCCTCCCTGGGCGGCCCGCGTTCAGTACCCATCGCCGTTAACTGCAAAGGCGCAAGCGGCGTATCGGGAGCCACGCCCAACGCGCGCAAAGCGCCTTCAGCCACTTGTGAGAACACCGGCGCGGCCACCGTACCGCCGAAATGCTGATTGCCGGAGGGTTCATCGATCATCACCGCCACGACCAGCCTTGGGTTCGACACCGGTATAAGGCCGACGAAGGACGAAACGTATTTATTGACATAGCGCCCATTCTCGATCTTGTTGGCGGTTCCCGTCTTGCCCGCCACGCGGTAGCCCGCGACCTGGGCTCGGGTGGCCGTGCCGCCCGGGCCCACGACCGTTTCCATGATTTGCCGCACTTCGTGCGCCACCTGTGGTGAAAATACCTGTACGCCGACCGGCGACCTGTCGACCCGGGTCAACGACAGCGGCACGATATCGCCATCGCGCGCAAGCGTAAGATAGGCACGGGCAATCTGGATCAGCGAGACTGAAATGCCGTGGCCATAGGACATCGTTGCCTGCTCGATCGGTTTCCATGTCCTGGCCGGACGCAGATTGCCGCGAGCCTCGCCCGGGAAACCCAACCCAGGCGGCGAACCGAAACCGAGCCGGTCATAGAGCGCCCACACGTATTCCGGCTCAAACGCCAGTCCCATCCGCGCCGCACCGATGTTGGAAGACTTCTGGATGACCTCGGCCACCGTGAGCGTACGGTAGGGATGCACATCGTGGATCGTGCGATTGCCGATATTGAAGCTGCCGGAGTAGGTGTCGATTGGCGTTGTGGCGCGGAACTTGCCGCTTTCGAGCGCCATCGCGGCAACGAAAGGCTTCATGATCGAGCCAGGTTCGAATGTATCGGTAAATACCCGGTTGCGTAGTTGTTCCCCGCTGAGACGGGTGCGGTTATTGGGATTAAAAGCAGGCGCATTGACCAACGCCAGAACCTCCCCGGTGCGAACGTCGATCACCACCACCGACCCGGCCTTGGCGCGATGATGCCGCACTGCTTCGCGCAGGGCGGAATACGCCAGGTATTGAATCCTGGCATCCATTGCGAGGGCCACATCTTCCCCATCGCGCGGCGGACGGATGGATTCCACATCCTCCACCACCTGCCCGCGCCGATCCTTGACGACCCGCCGGGAACCCGGCTGTCCGGCAAGCATACGCTCGAACGCCAATTCGATGCCTTCCTGCCCGCGATCTTCGACGCTGGTAAAACCAAGCATATGCGCCATAACTTCACCGCTCGGGTAATAGCGGCGGAATTCTTGCTGTTGGTATATGCCAGGCAGATTAAGCGCCGCAACCTTGTCCGCGAGTTCGGGGGAAACCTGGCGCTTGAGAAAAACGAAATCGCGCCCGCCCGTAATACGGGCGTTGAGTTCGGTAACGCTCATTTCGAGCAACTGCGCAAGCTGCCGTAATTGCCCTGGTTCAAGTTGGCCAGCCTCGGACGGAAGCGCCCAGATCGAGCTGACCGGCGTGCTGACCGCCAGCAGGTTGCCATTACGGTCGGCGATACGCCCACGTGTAGCAGGCACTTCGAGCACCCGCGCGTAACGCGATTCACCCTTGGCTTGCAGAAATTCATTATGGATGCCTTGCAGATAGAGCGAGCGCCCCAACAGCATGACCATACCCGAAAGCAGCACGACCAGCACCAGACGGGCACGCCACTGCGACAGGCAGAGCCGAAGCAGGGGATTGTGGTTAAAGGTAACGGCCTTACCAATCCGATTCATGGCCAGTCAGCCTCCAGCACGACGATCTGTCCGGCATCCGGAGGCGCCATTCCCAGAAGTTCGTGCGCAATGCTCGCAACCCGGCGAGGTGCAGCCAGAGTACTTTGTTCGATTTGCAACCGCTCCCATTCCACTTTCAGGTTTTGCGTGCGGGTTTGTTCACGTTCGAGCGCGGAACGTAATCTGCGGGCTTCATGCTGTGAGGAAGCCACGCCCAAGGCGCTGGCAGCGCCCAATACGATGAGCAGGGCTGCAAACAGGGCGTCGAACCGGATCATGCCGTCTTCTCCCTGCGTCCGTTGCAACGTTCTGCCACCCGCATCACCGCGCTGCGCGCGCGCGGATTATTTGCCACTTCGTCCACACAGGGACGTCGGGCGCGTCCCACCAGGGTAAGGCGCGGGCGGGGCAGATCCGCCGCCTTCACCGGCAAGCGCGGCGGCAGGCGCGGCGGACTCGCCTCGTCACGCATGAAGCGCTTGACGATGCGGTCTTCGAGCGAATGAAAACTGATCACCACGAGCCGCCCCCCAGGCCGCAGCCGTTCCACGCACACCGGCAGCACCCGATTCAGCTCTTCTAATTCCTGATTAATGAAAATCCGTAAAGCCTGGAAGCTGCGCGTCGCCGGGTGTTGCCCCGGCTCACGTGTACGGACCGCCTTTTCCACGATCTCGGCAAGTTGTCCCGTGGTCGCAACACCCCCCCCCGTCCGAGCAACTGCAACCGCCTTTGCAATCGAATAAGCAAACCGTTCTTCTCCATATTTCTTGAGTACCTCCGTAATTTGGCCGACGGATGCTTCCGCCAGAAACGAAGCCGCAGTCTGTCCACGGCTGGTATCCATGCGCATGTCGAGTGGCGCATCAAAACGAAAACTCATCCCTCTCCCCACGTCGTCGAACTGAGGCGAAGAGACGCCGAGATCGAGCAGTACGCCGTCGACCCCATCGATGCCAAGCTGATCCAATACCGCACTTAATTCGCTGAACGGGGCATGGACGAGAGTGAGGCGTGGGTCGTCGTTAGAACGCCCCGCCGCAATAGCCGCCGGGTCGCGGTCGAACGCGATGAGCCTACCCGCCGCTTCCAATCTGGCGAGCACCTCGCGACTATGCCCGCCACGGCCAAAAGTGCCATCGACGTAGATACCGTCTCCTTTGACCGCCAGGGCATCAACCGCTTCGTGGAGCAATACGGCGACATGCATGGTCGCCCCCTTACAAAGCCAGGCTTTCGAAACCCGGAGGCAGCCCGGTCTCAGCCAGCGCCATCATGGCTTGCTGCTGACGCTGCCAACTCTCGTCCGACCACAGTTCAAAATGCGAGCCCTGACCAACCAGCCAGACTTGTTTTTCCAGTCCGGCATATTTGCGCAGTTCCGGTTTGATGAGCACGCGTCCGACGTTGTCGAGCGTTTCCTCCTGGGCATAACCAACGAGCAGGCGTTTCAACAGGGCCGCATGGGGATTCAGGCTGGGCGCGCGCAACACTTGCTCGCGGATCGGCTCCCAGGCAGGCACGGGGTAGACGAGCAGGCAGCCATGCGGATGGGCAGTCATCACGATCTGCCCATCGCCTGATACCAACGCCTCACGATGCCTGGACGGAATTGCAAGGCGTCCCTTGATATCCAGATTGAGTGCCGAAGCTCCCTGGAACATCGACATTGCTCCCCCGTTCACGCACGGACAACACACCGTGCACCACTAAAACCCACCATATACCCCTTAGAACCTCAATTGTCGTTCATTTCAGAAAAAAAGTGAAACTATTTTTAGCATGAATATTTATGCCATTTTTCACGCTAAAGCTCTAAATTCTTAAAAATCAATGCAATTATAGCGTTTTTTTGAAGAAATACATAAACTTTTAATCTTCCGCATAAAGCGTGGGGAAAAGTGGGATAAATAAGTACCGCAGTGCTTGATGCAGTATCAGCACGCGTGACAACAGGAAGAAACACCCCTCTGTGTCTACCTGGGTGTTTTATCCATTCCGACAAGGCTTATTGGTACGGCACACGCTACGCAGGAAGCGGTACCTGCGCAGCCCCGGCTTGCGCGCACCCTCGCCATTTACGGCGAACCGATGCGGGTCAAGCGCTCATCATGGAGTTTGGGGTTCCCTCTGAACCATATCGGGGAACCTCCTGCCGGGAGGGTGTCGGCGATTCCAACATGGACGTAGTATCTGATAACGCTATCAGTCGAACAGCAATTGCGGCGCTGAACGCAGGAGCAGATACCGGCAGAATTTGAAAATTGAATTACAATGTCCCAGCATAAATCCGGGTGTCGTATTCAAAATCAACATATCCCTGCCGAGCCGTTGAAACGAACAGGAATTTAAGCGCCTGCAATGCAGGATCGTAGCCGGGATGCCCGGACTGCGGCATATACGAAGAAGATAATAAGCGACCACGCAGACTGTCGAAATTCATTTTGTCCGCATAATGAAAATGCCCGATATACCTCAGGCCCGATCCGAACCAATCTTGCATGCCAGCATCGTCGCTGTAGCGCTCGGACACCTCGTTGCAATCTGGAGCCTGGAAAAGCATCAACCCGCCACGAATGGCGGGCTGATGCGGGACAAACGTTTAACAGCCTTTAACAGCCGGATCGCATGGCGTCGAAGAATTCGGCGTTGCTCTTGGTGGCGCGCACTTTGTCGAGCAGGAATTCCATCGCATCAACTTCGTCCATGCCATACAGGAGCTTGCGCAGTATCCACACTTTTTGCAGGACATCCGGCTTCATCAGCAATTCTTCGCGGCGGGTTCCGGATCGGTTGACATTGATTGCCGGATAAACGCGTTTTTCCGCCATGCGGCGGTCGAGATGCAGTTCCAGGTTGCCGGTTCCCTTGAACTCTTCATAGATCACGTCATCCATGCGGCTGCCAGTGTCGATCAGCGTAGTAGCGAGAATGGTAAGGGAGCCGCCTTCTTCGATGTTGCGCGCAGCACCGAAGAACCGCTTGGGCTTTTGCAGGGCGTTGGCATCCACGCCGCCGGTAAGCACTTTGCCGGAGGCCGGGACGACGGTGTTGTAGGCGCGCGCAAGCCGGGTCAGCGAATCGAGCAGGATGACGACGTCCTTTTTGTGTTCGGTGAGCCGCTTGGCCTTCTCGATCACCATTTCGGCCACCTGGGTGTGGCGCGTCGGCGGTTCGTCAAAGGTGGAAGCAACGACTTCTCCCTTGACTGAACGCTGCATCTCGGTGACTTCCTCGGGGCGCTCGTCGATGAGCAGCACGATAAGTTCGACATCGGGATGGTTGGCCGTGATGGCGTGCGCGATGTGTTGCAGCATCACGGTTTTGCCGGTCTTGGGCGGGGCGACGATCAAGCCGCGCTGGCCCTTGCCGACGGGCGC